>QQUM01000065.1 GCA_008501545.1 Calditrichota bacterium | reverse complement strand
GTTTTTTCACAGACTGGCACTTTGCGGGGCCGGGTCACGGACGATGCGACCGGCGAGCCACTTGTTGGTGTGAACATTATCCTGAAAGGGACGCCACGCGGTGCGGCCACGGATATGGAAGGATACTACACCATTAAAAAAATTGAAGTCGGGGCGTACACGCTCAATTTCACCATGATTGGTTACGAAAAAAAGGGCGTAACCGATGTCTTTGTCCGCAATCAGAAAACGACATTTACAAATGTTGCGCTCCACAGTGCTGTACTGGAAAGTGGCGAGGAAATCATTGTTACAGCGAGAAGCTATTTCACCAAAGATGCTGAAACACCGGTGAGTACACGCATGTTGAACTACGAGGAAATTCGCAGGAGCCCAGGCGCCCGGGAAGATATCAGTCGTATGATTCAAAATTTACCCGGCGTAACACCCTCTTCCGATGACCGCAATGATCTGGTTGTGCGCGGTGGTAGTCCGTCGGAAGTGCTGTTTCTGGTAGACAATATTGAAATTCCCAATCCAAATCATTTCGGGACACAGGGTGCGACCGGCGGGCCAATCAGCATGCTGAACACGGAATTCATCCGTGATGTCAATTTTATTGCGGGAGCTTTCCCGGCGAAATATGGTAATAAAACCAGCGCGGTTTTGGATATTACATATCGCAAGCCAAATCCGGAAGACGTGCATCGCAAAGTCGATTTGAATATTGCTGGATTCGGTGGAAACTTCGAGGGTGTTTTTGCTGGTGACAAGGGCACCTGGATGTTTGCCGGTCACCGGAGTTTCCTCGATTTTATGGAGGAATTGATTGATATCGGTGGTGTGCCCATTTATTCCAATTTGCAGGGAAAGATGACTTACCAGTTTAGCAAGAGTACGAGACTTTCCCTGCTTGGAATCGGTGGTGATGATCGCATCACAATCGACTGGACGCCGGATGTTGATGATTATGCAGAAGGGGAGATGGATACGTCGCACGTTGAACATATCATCAATAAAACCAGACAGGGGACTGTGGGACTCAATCTCTCACACATTTGGACCGAAAAATTGTTTTCGAATTTTACATTATCCCATTCCTACAACCGTTATTACATCGATTACAACATCAGATTGCAAGAGACAACCCGACCGGCAGGTAAGGATGAATTGGTATTTGAGACCATCGCCGGCGGCCACAACGATGCTTATGATAATACATCCACAGAAAATATAACCAACATAAAAACAGACTGGACATGGCTTGCATCCAATAACTCAACAGTGACCTGGGGTATCGACCTGCGTTTACCGCAATTCCACCACGAGACCACCTGGTTCCCATTTTATGATGTCAATATTGTCGGTGGTGTGTCAGAGCCTGCCATTGTTTCTGTGGAACAAGGCATGTCTCCCCAGACAGGTGTTTATGCGGAAATCACGCAGAAATTTACTCACAGATTGACATTGAATGCCGGTTTGCGTTTTGATCATTATAAATTATTGCAAACCAGGGATTGGAGTCCAAGGCTGAGTTTAAGTTACATCGTCAACGAACGATTGACCCTTGCTGCCGCGGCTGGCCGCTATTTTCAGGCACCGTCTTTTATTTTCATCACCGGTGATGCGAGCAATAAAGCCAACTTGAAAAGCCTCGGCAGCGATCATTTTATCGTCGGTTTCGATTATTTGCTCGCCGACGCAACTTTATTATCCGTTGAATGCTACCGTAAAAACTACTTTGACTACCCGGTTTCCGGCGATCCGCAATTTGCTTATTTTTCAACGGCCAACAGCGGTGCCGACTATGGTTCAACAGGTGGGGGTGAACTAATCAGTGCCGGGAGCGGACGCGGGCATGGCTTTGAATTTTTGCTGCAGAAAAAGCTGGTTTCAGGATTATATGGCCTGGCAAGCTATAGCTATTCGAAAATCGAGCATAAAGCCCTGGATGGACTTTATCGTTCCGGTGCATTCGATAATCGCCACGTTGGTAATATTGTCCTGGGATATCGTCTAAACAAACATTGGGAGTTTAGTATGAAATGGCGATATTCCGGTGGTCGTCCATACACACCCATCGATGTACAGTCATCTCAAGCCGCAAATTTTGTGCAGATCGATACCGGAAAAATCAATGGAAAACGATTTGCTCCCTACAATTGTTTTGATTTTCGCTATGATTACCGGACCTACTTTGGCCGGTATACCCTCGTCAGTTATTTTTCCATCGAGAATGTTTTTAATCGTGAAAACCAGGGCGCTGTCTTTTGGAACCGCAAGACCGGTGGCGAGGAGTTTTCGCAGCAAACAGGCTTTTTTCCTGTGGGAGGATTTAGTTTGGAGTTTTAAAGGGGAGATGTGTTACGTGCAGCCAGGATGGCTGTGGCAGGAAATGATAGCCCAGATCCAATATCCAAGTCCAACACCCCAATCCAATGTTCAATTGAAATTTGGATATTGGATCTGGATATTGATTATTGACTCATCTTACAACGCTGACTTTCACATTTCTCCGTTCTGCGCCTGCTTGTATATAGAAGAAATACACGCCATTCGGTACTAAACGACCAAGCGAGTTATTGCCGTTCCAACGAATTGCATGATAGCCGGGCGGCAGACTCTGTGATTGCATGAGCGTCGCCACACGTTGTCCCAGCATATTGAAGATGTGAAACGTAACCTGGCTTGTAGTGGGCAGGCCGAGATTGATTCGAATACCGTTGGCATAAAGCCCGGGTGCATTCAACGTAAACGGATTCGGGTAAGCCTCACTCAGAACGAAAGTTTTTGGTATTTCGTGAGAAGTCTGCATCCATTCGCCAACACCGGTGGAATTTCTGATCGAAAAATTGACGGTCGACGTGTCCAAAAGTCCCTCGCGGTCTTCAACGATGAGCATCAGTTGATAGTCTCCTGTGCCCAAAGTCTGAATACTCCCGGTTTTTACACCTGTAGCGAGTGCATTCCAGGCCTGGCCTTGCGGCGCAACCGACCATGAAAAGCTCATCTGTTCCAATGGGCCATCTTCCGGATCGCGGGCTGTGCCGCTGAAGTTCACCGCTTCATTGATGCTGAAAATGGTGCCCTCAACCGGCAAAATGATAGATGCAACCGGCGGCTGATTTAAACGTTCTCCCACAGAAATTGCAATATATGTCGTATCCACCAGGCCACTGTTATCGGTAACAACCAGACGGACATTATATTCGCCGGGTGATGTAAATCTATGATTCGGATCGGCTTGCGTGCTGGTAAGTCCGTCCCCGAACTCCCATGCCCAGTTTGAAATGACCCCATCGGCATCGGATGAATTCGAACCTGTAAACTGCACTACCAGCGGTGCATTTCCGGATGTCGTATCGGCTTCTGCAACGGCGACCGGTGCATCGAGAGCGAGTGGATGCACAACAATTTGTATCCAGGCGGTATCGGCCAATGCACCTTCATCTCGCACAATAAAACGCACATCAAAAGTACCGGCAGATGAAAAGACATGCCGGACATCTGCCGAAGATGCCGTATATGTATCGCCGAAATCCCATGAGTAAACATTGATATTGTCGTTCGGATCTGTAGAATTCGATCCGGTAAAATCCACGAGAAGCGGGACTTCACCAGACATTGGCGATGCTGAAACGATCGCTGTTGGTTTGGCATTTGGCGGATCTTTTGCGATATTTATTTTGGATGTCCAGATCTGGTCGTTGGTCATGTTTTCCGCTGCGATAAACAGACCGGATTCTTCCGATACTATTTGTTGCGTCACCGTGATATTGTTAAAATCATCCGTCCCGTTTTCAAACAACGGATTCAGTTCTGCATAAAGAAGCAGGCTTTCATTGCCAGCTTTTACTTTTTTATATTCCCCCAGTTTTGGTAAGCTTTCCCGTGTTCCAATAAGAAAAAGATCACCGTTGGTTCGATCATAAGCAATCGCAGGCCGTGTCCAGCTGTGACCGACATTGACACCAAAACTTTGCCAGCCATCTTTTGTTCGTTTGTACAGCCCGTTTTTCACACTGTTGCCGCCACCACTTCCGGTTTTGGTAATAATCCAAACCGTTTCGTTGCCATCTGAAGCTATGGCAACATGGTTGTCTGCATGCACATTCGGCCACATAATAAGCTGGTCGCTTTCGTCAATCCACTCAGCCCCTGGCGTGCCAACCTCGTGACGCAAGAAACCGAATTGTGAACCTGATCCTGTGTTTTCGCCATAGACCACACCGACTTGATCTGTGCCATTGTGCCGAAAAATCGTTGCGTCTGTTAGCCCGGTCGGCTGCGTCAGGCCGCTTTTAATTTGTAAGTTTGTACTCCATGTCTGCCCACCATCTGTTGAGTATTTGCACTGAATTCCCTGGTTGTAAAAACGGAACAACCAGATATCACCGTTCTTATCTATCGTCATTGACAGCGGGTCTTCATCGACATGGGTAAAATTCGGTACCTGGACAGGAAAGCCCGGATCGACTGACCATGCGTTGCCATCGAAAGACAGGCGTGTGAAGCGGGTGTAGGCGGTTTGTGAAAACAGGATGTAGCATTTATTGTTCAGGGAATCGACGAACGTGTCTCCGCTGCTGTTATTGGAGTCATCCACTTGTATTTTTCGTTTCCAGGAATCCCGGATAAATTGCCACAAATACCAGCCACCCTCCGCTCCCGGTGCTGTAATCCACCAGTCTCCTTTGTGATGAAAAAGCTTGCTTTGGTTCGGTTTGAAAATCCCGCTGATTGCCCCATCGACGATGCCACCAAGTACCGGATCACCAACTTTGATTGTCACATCGGCGGTATCTTTTAATCCGCCATTATCAGTGACGATGAGCTGGGCGTAATAAAATCCTTCATTGCTGTAAATGTGCAACGGATCTGCATCAAAACTGGAAATGTTATCACCAAAATCCCAGGAATAAGAAGCGATGTTCCCGTCTACATCGGAAGAATTAGAACCGGTGAATTGCACAATGAGTGGTGGATCACCACTCACCTGATCAGCTTCCAGGATAGCCGTGGGACGAATATTGTTTGTTGGATTGGCAGTGATGCTGACGATGGCTGTGTCTTTTAAACCGTCATTATCTGTAACGATAAGCTCAACATTGAACGTGCCAGCGGTTTGGAATTCATGAGCCGGGTTGACTGATGTACTTGTATATCCATCTTTAAAATCCCAGTCGTAAGAATTGATCGAACCATCAGAATCACTTGAGTTTGATCCCATGAATAGCACCATCAGTGGTGTATCCCCGGATTCAACATTTGCTTCAGCAACAGCAACCGGTGGAAACAAAGGTTGGTTGGCAACCGAAAAATGGACAAATGCTGTATCGGTAAGGCCTTCGCTGTCCTGTACAACCAGTTTCAGGACATAATCGCCGTCAAGAGCGGCATTTCCGGAACCTGAACTCACACCCTGTGCTAAAATATAATTTATCGTCCCATCTGGCATATCCAGTAGCCAGGTGTAGTTGACGACTGGAACAACCCCATCTTCTGCGTCTGTGCCTGATCCTTCAAATGTGATCAGACTGCTTGTGGAATAGATCATGCCTTCAGTCGGCTGTGTGATGGTGGCTTCTGGCGGTGTGTTTGCGAACAGATCCGTTGTTGAAATAGCCATGCAAAGGCTGAATAAAAACAGGGCATAATGAGTAAATCTCAGAAAAATATCCGGATTTTTTGTATCTGAATTTAACATGTACTTCTCCATTTACATGGTTGGGCTAAAATGGGCTGCATATTGGAGTAAAAATATAGTATGATCAATTTTGATGATGCCGTACTCAAATTCCTTTCCTGGAGATATAAAAAAAATACGGTCTTCTTATATTTACACCAAAGCAAAACGGCCTGCGTAATTCATTTAGAGCGAGATATGACTTTTAGAAACATTCATTCCCATGTTTATTTCCTTGAGCCCTGTGCCGAAAAATAGAGATAAGTTGACAAAACGCGTCTCGCGGTTAATGAGATCACCAGTAAAATGTGGAGAAGTAACCAATCATGCCATTACTCAAAAATAAAAATAAAGCAACCAATGACTTTCACCCCTTGCAACGAGCGCTTCATGAATTGTTCATTTACCTTAAAGAAAGGCCGGATTTTGATCGTGAAATCATCGGTCTGGTCGAAGAGCTTGTATCCCTGTCAGAATTACCTCTGGATGAAAAATCATTAATAAATTTTGAGAAGCAGGTCCGGGAATTTCTTTTTAAACTGGAATTTCATGATCAGAGCTCCGACGGCGGCAGGGAGAAAATTCTTCGACGTTTGGTAAAAAGCCTGATCGAGTTGCATATACAAAATGACAATATGAATCCATTTCAGGAAGAACTCATTCAGCTATGCGAAAAAATTGAAATCGCGAAGGCTACGGATGAAATGGAAGATGTCCGTACACAGGCACTTGATATCATCATGAAGGCCAATTTATGGCGGTCGGAATATCAGGAAAAATATGCAAAAGCAGTGACAGGATTGGCGCTAAAACTTCTGGGAACCCTGCAGACACCTGATGATGAGTATGGTGATTTTAATGCAAAAGTTGAATCACTCGTTGTTAATTTGAAAAAAGGATGCGATCTGAATGAGCTCGAACTCACCAATGACCGGCTAAGCATGTTGGTGAAGGACTATTCGGTCATTACGAATCATAACCGGCGGGAAAAGGAAGAATTACTTCGCATCATCAAGACATTGATTGAGGTGCTGCAAAGCTACAGCAGTGGAAGCGGTGTTTTTATCACAGGCTTGACGACGTTTGTCGATGAAATCCATGAAGCAGAAGAATACAAAGAATTAAGTCAACTCCGGGAAAAGCTGCTACAGGCCGCAACGGTGATGAAGGAAAAGGCTGTTGACGCAAACGACGAAATTCGTGTTTTACATGAGCGGATATTGCGTTCACAAAGTCGCGTGTTAACACTTGAAGACGAATTGCAAAAAACGCGTTCCGAATTAGCAGATGCTTTGATTGAAAGGGACAACGATCCTCTGACAAAATTGCCCAACCGTCGTGCATTCGAGCGGGAAATAAAAACAGCGCTGGACAATTTCTCCCGTCACAAAATTCCATACTGTATTGTAATGGTCGATATTGATCATTTTAAAATTGTCAATGATACGTTTGGCCACCAGATCGGTGATAAAATTTTGGAAAATACCGCGATCATTGTTCGCCAGTTGCTGCGTAAAATCGATTTTTTTGCACGAATTGGCGGAGAGGAATTTGCTGCAATTCTCCCGAATACGACGCCAGGAGGCAGCGTTAAGGTCATGGAGCGAATTCGGCAAAAACTGCAGTCCACAAAATTCACTTTAAAGCAAAACGAAATAAAAATCACAGCAAGTTTTGGAATCTCGGAACTTATGGCTGGCATGGAACAGGAAGCGTGGTTGTGTGCCGCAGACGATGCATTATACAAAGCGAAAGAGAACGGCCGCAACAGGATAGAAGTGGCTCAGGAATTAACGACAGAGGCGGGTTGTTCACCAGGTTGACCACCAGCACCGTTTTGTTGATGTTTTCTTTTCAAAAGGGGTGAGGCTGCAATCAAGAGTCACCGATTGCCAATTCACGTAAATACTTGTATGAAAAAAGTCCTGTATCGTGTCCGTCCGACCATACGATCTGGTACGCGTACCGTCCGACTGGCCTGGCCTCAACCGGCCGGATGTTCGATGGAATGTCTTTAGGGAATACCAACCGCTGTCCTGTGTCTTCACTGACACATTCTGCACATGGACAGCTACCGCGCAGAAATTGAAATCTATATCGTGTTACTTCGTTGTCATTCCATTTAATTTCAAGTTCATTCTCAGGTGTTAATTTAAAGTCAACAGGGATTGGTTCTTCGATCACGCTCGAGTTCTCCATTTATATTTTATCATCTTTCATAACCTTTGATAAGGTGCGGGATAAAGTTAAAAAATTAAATGGTTTCTGCAAGAACGCATCTGCACCTGTTTCTAAAAGTTCCTGTGCCGGCCCGTCTATCGAATAACCACTGCAGAGTATTACTTTCGCATGCGATTGGTATTGACGAAGCGAGTAGAATAATACCTGACCCGGAATGTCCGGTAATCCCATATCGAGTAAAATAATATCCACTGAATTTGGATTGGTTTGTGAAAAATCCAGTGCATCCCGGCCACACTTTACGGAATGCACAGTAAATCCCATGTGTTTTAGCATTGAAACGATGACGTTTTTAACAACTTCTTCGTCTTCGACTACGAGCACTGTTTCAGAGCCTTGCAAAGGCTTGAGACCATTAGATTCTTCATCTGTTCTTTTATCTTCATGTAATGGCAAAAATGTATCTACAATTGTCCCCTCATTTTTGTTCGTTCGCACATAAACATAACCATCGTGATTTTTTATTATGCCATAGACGGAAGCCATCCCCAGGCCACGCCCGCGTAATTTGGTGCTGAAGAAAGGTTCAAAAATATGCTCCAATGTGGCCTCATCCATGCCGTGGCCATCGTCCTCGATCTGGAGATGAACATACGTTGCAGGCAAAATATCGGGATATTCGGGATTATGGGAGGTAGCGAATTTTTTTACCCTGGTTCGTACGTGAATTTTTCCTTCGTGATCGATCGCTTCAGCAGCATTCATGATGACAGCCGACAGAACCATGAGCATTTGTGTCGAATCTGCGAATATTTTATTATCACCACCATGGAGTTCCAAACGCATTCTTGATTTGGCAGGCAAGTGGTGTTTTAACAAAGAGAAATTATCTTTAATAAATGTGTCGAAATTTATTGCCGTTGGTTGGTATTTTCCACCCTGGGCATAGGCAAGAAGCTGGTTTGTCAGCTGCGTCATACGGTAGGTCGACTCAAAAATAGGATTTACGTATGGCTGGATGATTTTATCATCATCCAGTGCCATGCCAAGCAACTCGAGATTGCCGACAATGGAGGTTAACGCATTGTTAAAATCATGGGCGACGCCACCTGCCAGTGTTGCAAGAGCCTCCATCTTTTTCGATTTCTGCAATGTCTCCTGCAGCAGCTCTTTTTCACGTTCAATTTCTTTCTGCTTTGTAATATCATCTATCGCCGCAATCAAGTAGAGCGGTTTATGCTGCGCATCATGTATCAGTGAAACTGTTAATTTTCCCCACACGATATGTCCGTTTTTAGCAACGTACCGTTTGATCCGTGTAAAACCGCTGGCTTCGCCAAGGAGCAATGTCTGTATTTTTTTCCGGTCAATTTCCCGTTCTTCAGGATGCGTAAATTCTGTGAAAGCTGTGCCTTTTAATTCTTCGTCTGAATATCCAATAAATTGGCAGAAGTTGTCGTTTGCACTGATGAGTGTAAAATCTGCCGGATCGATATAAACGATACCAATTGGTGCGTGTTCATAAAGAGAATGAAGTCTTTCCTCGTTCTGACGACGTGCCAGATCATATTTTAATTTTTTAGTGATATCACGTGCAAAAGCAAGGATAACATCCCGACCGAAATACTTGCCTTTTTTGAGTCTGACTTCCTTTGGGAAAATACGGCCAGCTTTATCACGCCCCCAAAATTCGAAGGACTGGGGTATACCCTCATAGGCTTTTTTAATGTGCTCACTTATCACACGCGGATCGTTTTTATCTGGCGCTGAAACGAAATCCGGGGTTTTTCCTATCAGTTCATCTTTTGTATACCCATACATGTCTTCAGCGCCTTTATTCACATCCAGAAAGTAGCCGTTTTTATCCTGAACATAAATGGCATCGGTCGCATAGTCAAAAAGAAAACGGTATGTTTCTTCTTGCTCACGAAATTTTATTTGGTCTTCTGACAGGTTCTTTTTTAGGGTATTTACCTGGTCTTCCAGTGAATCGATTCGATTTTGGAGAGCTTGTAATTCGTCGATAGGCTTGGATTCTTTTTTTGAAGGATTATTCATGAGCAAATCCGGTTGGATTTCAAAAATTGCAAACCCAGATCTTGCAAATCTTTTGCTTGGCGCAAGAAGTAAAGGGCTTTTGTCTAGATATAGATAACCTCTATACTTACCCGCCATTTACAGAAAGTGCACAATGTAAAAAGTGCACGCCTTTTGGGAACATAGGATACGGTCAATGATCACACAAGATTATTGAAATCTTTTGCAAAGAACAAACATTACTTCAAAAAAGTAACATGTTTAAAGAATTGGGCCATAAATTACCAAAAGCGGTCGATTGCCAATTCATAAATCTAGGATGTATAGTTTCTTTTTCAGTAAACGCGACAGGCCGGATTTAATAAGAGAATGTGGTGAATCTTCATTGCATTTCTAAACATTTTGTATTAGTTTTGGCTTCTCAATTTTAAATGACAAGAATTGAATTATTTGATGTTACCAATACTTTTTGAATCCGGTCCGATTAAAGTTTACAGTTTTGGCGTGATGGTAATAGTCGCCTTCGCATTGTGTTATTATCTTGCGTGGGATGGATTTAAAAAATTGGATATTGAGCGTCAGAAATTGAACATGGTGATTGCAATAATTGCCATCAGTGCATTTTTTGGTGCAAAATTGTTTTATATTTTTGAAATTCGCCACGCCGTAAATCTGGGATTGATACAATCGTTCGAGTTAAATGCCGGGCTTGTCTGGTATGGTGGTTTTTTTTTCTCAGTGATCGCCGGATTTTTTTATATTGGCCGTTGGCATCAGAAGCGGTTGGATGCTATCGATGTTCTCATGCCACTTGTATTATTAGGTTATGCCATCGGCCGTATTGGTTGTTTTCTTGCCGGCGATGGTGATTACGGCCCACCCAGCGACCTGCCATGGGCAATGGCATTTCCCAATGGCGTCGTTCCCGTGGCTACAAAGGTACATCCGACACCACTTTATGATAGTGCGCTTTCATTCACTTTTTTTTTAATCACCCAATTAAATAAAAAAAGATGGCAACGCGGAATAACCGCAATCATTGCTTTGTTTTTTTTAGGATTAACGAGATTTATTACCGAGTTTTTTCGAACGACTGAAATTTGGTATTTTGGTTGGTTTACCCTTGCCCATGTTTTTAGTCTGTTTTTAATGGGCAGTGCGATTTTTTGGTTTTTAACAGTGCGAATAAAAAATAATAAATAAATTCGGAGGAATATCATCATGGTTGAAGCATTGGGTATTGCTATAGCCGCTGCAACAACATATTTCATTGCACAGCCGTTTTTTGCCCGTAAACAACTTGAGCTGAATTTTAATAGTACCGGAAAGATCGAAGAATTGCTTGCCCGTAAAAAAGAGATCTACTCCGCAATCAAAGACATCGAGTTTGACCATGAAATGGGTAAATTATCGACAGAAGATTATCAGGAATTGCGTGAATCATACAAAGACGAAGCAGCGAAGATAATTCAGCGCATTGAGCAATTCCAGCATGGTGGCAAACGGAAAAGTAAAAAGAAAAAGGGTGAGAAGGAAAAATATTGCCACAATTGCGGCAGCAAAATTTCTGCTGATGATAAATTCTGTGTTGAGTGTGGCACACAACAAAAATGAAACAGAGCATGGCCTGAGATAAATGATTGAAGTTCGGGAACTGACAAAAGTTTATAATAAGCAATTCGCATTGCGAAATCTCGAGTTGAGTATCGAACCGGGAAAGTGCCTGTGCATTTTAGGGCCCAATGGTGCTGGAAAATCCACCTTTATGCGCATTCTGGCAACACTTTCCCGACCGAATAAAGGTGATATTCTTTTTGAAGGGGAAAGCATTTTCTCCGAACCTGCAGTGTTTCGTAAAAAAATCGGGTTGATTGGTCATGCTACTTTTCTTTACCCTGAACTTACAGCGGGTGAAAATTTAAAATTTTATGCAACCCTTTATCAAATCCCCGATGCGCAGCAAAGGATCGACGACCTGTTACAAACAGTCGGTCTTATGCACCGCAAGGATGATCGGGTGCGAACTTTTTCGCGTGGTATGCAACAACGTCTTGCGATTGCGCGTGCCATACTCAACGATCCAGAACATCTTTTTCTGGATGAACCCTACACGGGTTTGGATCAAAGTGCCTCCCAGCTGTTAACAGACCGTATCATCGAATTGAAATCTGCTCACCGTACAATCGTACTTATCACCCACAATTTACAGCAGGGTTATCAGTTGGCTGATAAAATTGTGATATTCAAGGATGGGAGAGTCGCAGATGAGGCTGTCACCTCGGCGATAAGTGAATCAGATTTTCAACAGCGTTATCTTGCAATAACTTCTGGAGGCGTGAACTGAATTACCTGCACCAAATTGCAACGATCGCCTGGAAAGACCTCATATCAGAATTTCGCAGTCGCGACACCGTTCTTTCGATGCTGGTTTTTTGCCTGCTCGTGGTCGTCATTTTCAGCTTTACTTTTGATCCGGGCAGTACATATGCAAAAGAAGCGGCACCGGGCATTTTGTGGGTTGCTTTTACTTTCAGCGGCATGCTGGGCTTGAACCGCACCTTCAGCCAGGAAGTCGATACAGGAAGCATTCACGGTGTTTTGCTGGCGCCACTGGATCATGGCGCAATTTATCTGGGCAAAATGATTGGGAGTTTTGTGTTTATGTTTTTAGTCGAGCTGATCACATTGCCTGCGATAATTGTATTCTTTGATCTCAACCTCGAAAACCATTATTTGCAGCTCTTCACCATCATTCTCCTTGCAACGATTGGCTTTGTATCGGTTGGAACCCTCTTCAGTGCAATGACAGTGCATACGAAAACCCGGGAACTGATGCTGCCAATTCTGCTTTTCCCGGTAATGATTCCGGTTATAATATCAGCTGTCAATGCGACGAGCAGTATTCTCAACCTGGAAGAATGGGAAAGAATTTTTGGCTGGATACGAATTTTGCTCGCCTTCGATATCGTCTTTATTACTGTCAGTTATTTAACATTTGGATACGTTGTTGAGGAGTAATTCTTCATTGAAAAATCATTTGCATGATAAAATGTATGGACGAAATGAGATAAAATTAAGCGATCACATATATGGGAATTAAGCGATGAACCGGGCCATTTTTCTTAAAAAATTACAATTGATTTCAGGCATTTTGCTTTTCATAGGCATGTTTATCAGTCTTTATAATGTCTTTTTGTTTGTGCCCACCGAGAAGGAAATGGGCATTGTACAGCGGATATTTTATTTTCATGTGCCATCCGCAATTATGTCGTTCCTGGCATTTTTCACTGTGGCGGCTTACAGTTTTATGTTCCTGTGGAAACGGAGAGCCTGGTTTGACAGAGTGGCGGTTGTTTGCGCAGAAATTGGTGTGCTCTTTACGACAATTGCCTTGATCACGGGCTCAATTTGGGCACGGCCAATTTGGAAT
>QQUM01000641.1 GCA_008501545.1 Calditrichota bacterium | reverse complement strand
GTATGAGGAATAGACGAAGAAAGAAACTCCTCGACAAGAACATTCAAAATGTCAATAAATGCACCACTCCTCTCTACATTAGTATATTTATTTAGTGTTTTAAATTTACTAAGAGCAAAAAGGAATTGGAAGGAACGTACAACGCCTTCCCGTATTTCACCAATTTTAATGGTTTCCCAGAATGCATCAAGTTTTTTGCTGAGTTCTTTTTTAAGAATTTCTGCACGCGAGATAATAAATTGCTTCCCGTTGTCAGCAAATTCCATGATTTTAAATTCTAATTCTTTGTTGATGAAGGGCTTCGTATCTTTTATAAATGTCGTATCGAGTTGGCTGATCGGCAAGAATGCCCGCAGGCCTGAAATATCAACATCAAAGCCACCCTTTATTTCACGGGTGATTTTTCCAATGACCGGAACACCGTTGTCGAAAGCATCTTTCAAGTGATTGTGAGCTGCACTCGTTTGTCCGAGTTTCAAGGAAATCGTTAATGGTTCCAACTGCACAACCAGGCCTTCAACCTCATCGCCTTCCTTGTGTCCATCTAATTCGTTTGTGGCAAGAATCGCTTCGGACTTTGCACCGCAATCAACCAGTGCGTGTTCTTCATTTATTGTAAGAATTGTTCCTTTAAGCATCTTTCCATCTTCGGGAACGATAAAATCCATATTTGCATCGAGTGCCGCTGCCAATTCGGCGTCAAAGGGTTTGTCCTCTTCTTCAACGGGATTTTCCATTATCGGTTTTTCAGTGTTGTTTTCCTCCACTGCCGGCTCCTCAGCCTTTTGTATTTCATCCTGAATTTTGTTTTCAGTAGTTGGAGATTCAATTGGGATTTCGGTTGTGTCTTTGGTTTCTAGTTTTTTTTCGTCAGTAGCCATCAGGAGCCATCCTTTTAAAACGGGTTTACATAAGTGCGGTTTTTAAATATTTCTAATAATAGCCAAAAATTTAGTAATCGTAGCGCCAATTTTCAAGAATTATTTTACGTTTCTTTTCAATAATGTAAATATTTGTTTTTGAAAAACGTGTTTTACTAAGTATTTAATTAATAATACTTTTTTCAGTTATAAAAAAATATAATTATATTTTCCATTTTCCCTAAATTTTCAAACCATGAAGTATGAAATACAATGACTGCAATCCTTCGAATATGAACAAAGAATTCGGTGAAAAATCTTTGTGAATACTGAAAATATTTCAGTTGGGTACGCCAATAATGAAGTGTTAACTGCCATGTTTGCAGATTGCATTTTTCTTGCTCGCTTGATTTTTTTAATAGAAAGGTGTCATCCTGCTTAAATGTTGGATTTTAATAATTATGGCATATCAATTGCTATTGATGCCATGCTAATCATGTCGCGCTATCCAGGATACATGCACAGCGGGCCTTTTACCAGCCTATTTTATTTTAGCAAGGAATGATCATGAATAAAACTGAAGTCAGTGTTAATGAAAATCAAGAGGAAATCGATACGCAAATTCCACGGGTATTATCGGTACTGCCTTTGCGAAATACAATTATTTTTCCACATCAAATTTTACCCTTACAAGTTGGCAGGAGTAAATCCTTAAAACTGGTCGAAGAAGCAGACGGGGAGAATGAAGAAATTCTCGTCGTAGCACAAAAAAATGCCCAAATTGATGAACCGGAACCGGATGATTTGTACCGTTGGGGGACCATTGTTCAGGTGATGAAAGTATTTCGAATGCCGGATGGGACACAAAGTATGATGGTACAAGGCATTAGCCGGGCACAGATTCTTGACTATATTGAAAATGAGCCGTTTATGCGTGCTGCTATACAGCCCGTTTTTGATCAGGAAATGGAAGGAATGGATGTTGACGCCATGGTGGTGAATTTACGGAATCTATTCCAACAAACAGCTGAACTTGCACCCTATTTATCACCCGAACACACCATGCTGGTAATGAATACAGATAATGCAGGACGGCTCACCGATGTTGTTAGCTGGAATTTAAATGTGTCCATTGAAGATAAGCAGAAAATTTTGGAAACAGTGGATGTCCGAAAAAGGCTTGAGCATGCGACATTAATGATCACGAAAGAGTTGCAAATTCTTGAGTTGGGCAGTAAAATACAAGACCAGGTCCAGGGTGAAATTTCGAAAAACCAACGCGAGTATTATTTGCGCGAGCAGTTAAAAGCGATCCGGCAGGAATTGGGTGAAGACCAGGATGAACGCATTGTTGAAAACAGAGAATTGGCGAAACGACTAAAGGAAGCCAATTTGCCGGAGGAAGCCCATAAGGTGGCAAAAAAGGAATTGGAACGGCTTAAACAGATTCCTCCAGCTGCAGCTGAATATACAGTTTCTCGAACCTATCTGGATTGGATACTCGATTTACCCTGGAGTAAATCAACAACAGACAATTTAGATATCAAGCGAGCAAAGATCGTTTTGGATGAAGACCACTATGGCCTTGAGAAAGTGAAAAAACGTATTCTGGAATATCTTGCCGTGCGGCAGTTGAAAAGCGATATGAAGGGCCCGATCCTGTGTTTTGTGGGGCCTCCGGGCGTTGGTAAAACATCCCTGGGAAAATCAATTGCACGGGCGCTGGGACGGAAGTTTTATCGTATGAGCCTTGGTGGAGTTCGCGACGAGGCCGAGATTCGAGGCCATCGTCGGACGTATATTGGCGCTTTGCCCGGCCGGTTTATTCAGGGATTGAAGAAAGTACAGAGTAACAACCCGGTTATTATGTTAGATGAAATTGACAAGGTTGGCCAGGATTTTCGTGGAGATCCGAGTTCAGCATTGCTTGAAGTTCTCGATCCTGAGCAAAACAATACTTTTTCGGATCACTATCTTGATGTGCCGTTTGATTTGTCAAAGGTTTTGTTTATTGCAACTGCCAATGTGTATGATACGATACAGCCCGCTTTGCGCGATAGAATGGAAACGATTGAAATACCTGGCTATACGTCTGAAGATAAGGTCAAGATCGCACGTCAATACATCATTCCGAAGCAACTTGATGGCCATGGATTGACCGGGGACAATGTCACGCTGGATGATGCAGCTATTCGTGCCATTCTTTCCGGCTATACTCGTGAAGCCGGCGTACGAAATCTCGAACGTGAAATTGCAAACGTTTTTCGGGGTGTTGCAAAGGAATATGTTGAAGGAAATAAAGAATTACGAGAAATCACCTCAGAGGATATTAAAAATTATCTCGGTGCCGAGAAATTTTATTTTGATGTGAAGGACCGGGTATCCAGATCCGGTGTCTCAACCGGTTTAGCCTGGACACCAACGGGTGGTGATATTCTCTTTGTCGAAGTAACAAGAATGCCTGGAAAAGGGCAACTGAAACTTACGGGACAACTTGGGGATGTCATGAAGGAATCTGCGCATGCTGCACTTTCCTATATACGTTCGAAGGCAAAGAGTTTTGATCTGG
>QQUM01000412.1:5433-13370 GCA_008501545.1 Calditrichota bacterium | reverse complement strand
TAAAAGCGAGAACATAAAGAAATGTGGGATTGATGATTTTAATGCCGTAATAAACCAGCATCGGAATCGTGCCGCAAACCATCCAACTTGAAATGATAAGGCCGATGGTAAAAAGAATGAAAAAGGCGGGAATGGCTTTTGCCAGCTTTTGCACGATGGAATTTTGAATGGCCTCCCATTTGTGGCCCAGCCAGAAGAGTTCGGTGATGGCAAAAGCGGCAGAGAGAATGAATATGACTTCCAAGGGAAAGGCTGGCTGTGCAAATGCCAGCGGTCGAATGATTAAGCCATAGACCAAAAGGAAGAGCAAAAACAGGATGGGCAACACGGCACGAAAAAAGGTGATTTCTTTGGTTTTTTCAGGATTTTTCACGGGTGACTCATTAATATTTCTTTTCGCGCAATGTATGACCTGTAAAGAAATTATAAAAGAGCTTTTCAGTTGTGATTCTGCATGGCAATCACTAATTTTACTAACCAGCGGCTGTCGCTGTTACAGACTCTAAAATTATAAATCTCATTCGTAGGAAAAAATTTCTGCGAATTGGTGAATAACGAGAACAGGATAAAAGCCATGCTTAGTTTTTTACCTGCACCACTATTGGGGATGACATCACTCATATTCCTCAGCGTAAATACGATTTTTTGGAGTGTTCTCCTATATGTGGCTGTTTTATTGAAGCTTATCAGTCCGATGAGACGCATACGTCATTTTTTTTCGCAGGCAGCAACACTGTGTGCCAAACTATGGGTGGATTGTAACAATTTACTTTTTAGCAAATTCTACGATATGAATTGGGACATTAAAGGCTTGGAAAAGCTCGATAAGAAGAAGTCCTATCTCCTGGTGAGCAACCATCGTTCATGGACCGATATTTTTGTCCTGCAAAAGGTTTTCAATCGGCATATTCCATTTCCCAAGTTTTTTCTGAAGCAGGAATTAATCTGGGTGCCTTTTCTGGGTCTTGCCTGGTGGGGGCTCGATTATCCGTTTATGAAACGTTATTCGAAAGAAAAATTGGAAAAGAAACCACAATTGCGTGGTAAAGATATGAAAACAACGCGTAAACATTGTGAAAAATTTAAAAATTCTCCAGTTTCAATTATCAATTTTCTTGAGGGGACCCGCTTTAATTTTGAGAAGAAAGCGAGACAGAAATCACCATTCAGTCACCTGTTGCGACCCAAGGCGGGTGGTGCGGCACTGGTGCTATCCAGTATGGGTGACTACCTGACGAATATTCTTGATATCACAATCGTCTATCCCGGCAATAAACCACCGCACAAATTCTGGGATCTCCTGAAAGGGAAAATTCCCAATATCACTGTGCGCGTAGAGACACTTGATGTACCGGAAAATGTCGTCGGGAAAGACTATAGTGAAGACAAGAGCTTTCGTGAAAATTTTCAAAAATGGGTGAATGAATTGTGGCAGAAAAAGGATGAGCAAATCGAAAAGATAATGGCAAAATATGCAAGAGCAAAAAAAACGTAATTGCATCGTTTTCAGCCGAGAACACTTCTTACTTTTTTTAGTAAACTTTGGATTGTAAACGGTTTTTGCAGAAAATTGACATCTCCATCTAAAACGCCCTGGTGCACGATAACATCATCTGTGTAACCAGATATAAACAAGACATCGCTCTCCGGATGAATCGCAAGAAAGTTCTCGTAGAGTTCCCGCCCATTCATTTCCGGCATTATAACATCGGTCAGTAAAAGATCAACCTGTTCGTTGTCTGCGGCACGTGCTAGACAATCACTCGGGCTTGTCGTTTCAATTGTTGCATAACCGTACGCTTTGAGTGTCTCACAAACAAGCTTTCGTGTGATTTTCTCATCCTCAACCACAATGATCGTTTCTGTGCCATTTAAGTTTGCATATTCTTTTTCAACCGGGGGAGGTGTCCGCCTTGATTCCTTTGTCATTGGTAAATAAATTTTCATATTTGTTCCAATTCCGGGTTCACTATACACACATATATGACCGTTGTGTTGTTTGATAATGCCAAAAACCGTAGCCAAACCCAATCCCGTCCCTTTTGTTTCCGGCTTGGTTGTAAAAAAGGGCTCAAAGATACGTTTTCTGGTTTCGGCGTTCATACCATGCCCTGTATCGCTGACTGTAATCGAGATGTAATGACCCGGTTTGATTTCTTTAGCATACCGGGCGACAAAGTCGGAACCCAGATATTCGTTTGTGGTCTCGATCGTAAGAGTTCCACCATCAGGCATGGCATCGCGTGCATTTATCGCCAGGTTCATGAGTACTTGTTCAATCTGTCCCCGGTCTGCTTTCACAGGCAAGAGTGTTGCAAAAAGTTTTGTTTTTATTGTAACATCCTCCCCGATAAGCCTTTGCAGCATTTTTTTAAACTCATTGATTACTTCGTTCAGATTGAGTGTACTTAATTCCAAAACCTGCTGCCGGCTAAAGGCGAGAATCTGTTTTGTCAGTTTGGCGGCCCGCTCAGCTGCTTCCTTGACCTGAACAAAATCAGAATGCATTTTACTTTTCTCAGGCAGATTTATCAAATTTAAATCCATATAGCCAATGATCGGGACAAGCAGGTTATTAAAATCGTGGGCGATGCCACCGGCAAGGCGCCCTATTGCCTCCAGTTTTTGTACCTGGATAAATTGTTCCTCAACTTTTTCCCGTGCCGCGATTTCCCGTTTTAATTTATTATTTGTGGATTCAAGTTGTATTGCGTTTTTGCGTGACTGGGATAAAGCATGTGTAATATCGCGATTGTAAAGGTAGACCAAAACCGCTGTAGTGATAAAGCTTGGCGTAATATTGCTATAAGCAAGAAAAGCGTCTTCTTGAACTGAACGAACGATACCCTGAGTTTCCAGGTACAGCACAATCGTGCCGTAAATCACACTTATGGTCGCATAGCCAATGACCCATTTACCCCCCAAAAGAAGCCCGGCAGCGATAAGCACAAATATAAAAAAACTGTAGATGCTGAGATTTACACCACCCAGCCAGTAGATGATTACAGCGATCATCACCCACTGACAGGAGGTGAAAAGAATACTGGCAAGTCGAACATAGCCGTAACGCATGACGATGAAAGCTAATGCCAGGAAACCGGCAAGGAGTGCATTCGATTGGAGAATAAGGTTCAAATGCTGTTTTGAAAAATAAAAGATGAGAAGTGTACGTGCAACTGAGATGAGAAAAATAGTGAAGATGGTTATACTCAGTAAATTGGCAATACGCGTTTTATCTTCATCCTGAAAAACCGGTGGTGTTAAGACATCCTTTATCTTAGACCACATAATAAACCTTTAACTTTACTTGCAATACTCGATGTTCAATATACCGGAATTAACAATTTTTTAAATGAATGACCCCTTAGTTTCATTTAACAAAATCATGTATTTTAAAGCCAATTACAAGAAAGATTTATGGGAAGTGTTTGAAATTAATGAAATAACTTATGCATTCCTGTATGTGAGTGTCTTATTTAAAATAAAAATGCCACACATTTTTTAGATTAAAAAAACATGTGGCACAGTTCATTTATATATTTTGAGAGATATTATCGCAAAATCGTCAGCTTCTTCCGCGCGATAAATCCCCTGCTTTGCAACACATAGAAATACATGCCCGGCGCGACTGTCAAACCATCGCGGGAACGGCCGTTCCAGGTGATTTTGTGGAAACCGGTGCCGGCATTGTTGTCAATCAGGGTTGCGACGTGCTGCCCCAGAATATTAAATATTTCCAGTTTCACATCGCCTGCAACCGGTAATTGAAACTCGATTGCCGTGCCGCTCACATTGCGTTGCGGTGCAAACGGATTTGGGTAGTTCTGCATAAGCGCAAAAGATTCAGGCACAGGACCGGGACTTGTGAGATCGTGCTGTGGTCCGGTGCCTTTTCCAAGATTTCGTGCGGCTGGGAGCTGTGCTGAAAAAGCATTGAAATACGTATCCGCCATGATGTCGTAACCTGTGTCGTTGGGATGCAGATAATCACTCATGTAGTCGTTGTTGTTGTAGGTGAATAGATCCGGATTGGCATCGAACGGTGAAAAATGATCGACCAAATGAATAGATTCTGATGCACCCGTTACCGAGCCATTCTGGTAATCGTTCACCATTGTGGCCATCTCCGTATTGTACGTGTTGATTTTATCCATACGGTCACTGCCGGGGATGATCTGGCTGAGAAAAATATCATCGACAAATTCGCCGTGGGTGCCATTTTTCCATTGCAGGATGTAGTTGATCAACGTCGCCATCTGCCCGCTGGTGCTGGTGTTGAATGACGAACTATTGTCGTGGTATGGGGCAATGAATGTCTCCAGTGTCAAATCGTTGGTGCCGAGGTGAATCATTATGACATTCGGTTGGTAAATTTGCATTGCGTTGGCAATATCGTGCAGACCGGTGCCGGTGTTGTTGCCAAATTCCGGTGAATAGAAATCGTTGATTTCTTTTCCGGCATAAAAATGCCCGTTGTACGGTTCAATACCTTCTCCACCGACGAGGGTGAAATCGTAACCTGCATCGCTAATCTGTTGGTAAAAATCCGGGCGAAATCCCTGGCTATCGCTGCTGCCGACGCCTTCGGTAATGGAATTGCCAACCAGCAAAATCCGGTAGTCAACAGCCGGAACGGTGTTGACATCGGAGCCATCGAGAAGTTCGAAATCATCGACATGCATCTCGCCTTTTGTGGCTGTGTTGTAGGCAGCGATTTCGTAATGAAATGCGTCATCCAGTGTCCAGCTGTCGAGGCTGAATGGCTCGTTGTATACCGAATGCCACACATTTCCATCCAACGAAATATCGAAATACACATCGCTGTCATCAAAACGCATCTGCACCCACACGGTCCCGGTGATTCGAAAGCTGCCGGTCACATCCAGGCCGTTGACGCTGCCGTTTTTGCGCCATTGTACATACAACCGGTAGAAATTTTCACTGCCGCTGCGGTACACATAAAAACGATACCATGAAGCTTCCGTATAAATTCCATTACTTGCTGAACCGGAATAGGTTGGCGTTAAACCAATATCGCCATCGTCGTTTGGTTGGCTCACTTTTGCACGCACTGTGGAGTTACGCACTACAAAGGCATTCTTTGTGACAACCCAGCCGGTCTCTCCACCGCTGGATTTTAATTCCAGTTCATCATTTTGGATTGAACTCAAATTACCGCTGTTTTGGCCAACAAACCATTTGTTGCTGTCGATTTGGTCGCTGTTAAAATCGTCAGTGAAAAATGCAGCATCATTCAATGTTGTGAATGTAAAATCACCGCTTGTGCTTTGGTTATTTTGTGCATCCTCGGCTATAATGCGAAAATGGTATTCCGTGTTCAGCAATAAATTCTGCAGTGAAATCGTGTGACTTGTGTCGGCTACAGATGTCCAATTCGTTATGTCGCCGTACTGGTTCGTCTCGCCGTATTCAACACGTGTGAATGCCAATTCATCGGTGTGCCAGCTTAGATTGGTGCTGTTTTTCGTTACCGAATTCACCGTCACGCCGGCGATGATGGGGGCCCGGGTATCGGCTGTCGTGGTGAAAGTGGCATCATTTGAGCGGCTTTCGTTCCCGGATACGTCCCGGCTGATGACACGATAGTGGTACGTCGCATTGCCTTGTAAATTATCCAGAAGCACACTATGGTTTGTTTGAAAACTCGAGTTCAATGGCGAGATCTGGCCATATCCAGGGTTCAACCCGTATTCAACCTGTGCCGTTGCCGGTTCATCCGTCTGCCACTGAATAGTTGCAGATGTTTCAGTGATTCCATTTGTCGACACCTGCGAAATAACCGGCGGCGTTGTGTCCCCGCTGATGTCCAAATCAGCCCAAACAAAATCATCGATGATCCACTCGCCATTGGAATTGGTGTTGTTAGCAGACAATTCCACAAAATATGCATCATCGATTGTTGTGCCGCTCAGCGCAAAATCTTCGCTGTATGCGCTCGTCCACGTCATGGTGTCAAAGGAATATTCAAAGGAAATAGTCGCATCATCGACAACGATTCGCAAATAAAATTCTGAGTTAAAAGTCTGGTCGGTTGCTACATCGAGGCCATCAACAGAGCCGTTTTTTCGCCACTGGACATACAATTGAAATGGACCGGAATTGCCGGAGCGGTAATTATAAAAACGATACCATGTTGGCTCGTTGTAAAATCCGTTTGCTGCAGACGGTGTGCGTGTTGGTGAAATGCCCAGAGCGCCGTCCTTGTTGGCTTGCACGACTTTCAGGCTGATGGATTTGTTGCGCAGCACATCCGACTGCTGCGTGTAAAGCCAGCCGGTTCTGCTGCTTGCCGCCAGATGCAGTTCGCCATTTGCGATATAGGATTGGTTTTTATTGCTGTTGCCGAATCCCCAAATTGCACTATCGATGGTGTTGCTGTTGAAATTATCGCTGATGCCATCGGAGGTTGGAGCGGCACTTGTTGTGAATGTAAAATCGGTGCTGGTTTTCAGGTTATGGGCAGCATCCGTGGCTGTGATTTGATAATGGTACGTTGTTTCCGGCTGCAAGCCTGTCAGGGTAATTTCATGTGAAGTGACAAAGTTCAGGCTGCCATCGTCCGTGCTGCCATAGGCGGTTGTTTCACCCCAGGATATCGTCGATGTTGCGGGTTCATCCGTACCCCATGAAATTGTCGCCTGGTTGCTCGTGGCAGAAGCAGATACGTTTAAAATTTCCGGCGCGATTACATCCGGTGCGGCGTTAATCGTCTCAATAGAAAAATCATCGACAAGCCAGTCGCCGTTTGCTTGCGTGCTGTATCCGGACAATTCTATATAGTGTGGCGTTGCCGTGGTAATTCCGGGGAGTGCATAAGCTTCATCGTAGGCTGTGATCCAGGCGGTGTTGTCAAAGCTGTATTCGAAATAGACATGGGCGTTTTCAGTCCGAATGCGTAGATAAAAATTGTTTTGGAAATCCACGCCAGTTGCCACATCGAGGCCATCAACTGCGCCGTTTTTGCGCCACTGCACATAGAGTTTGTACGGCCCGGTATCGCCGGATCGGTAGTTGTAAAAACGATACCAGTTTTGCTCGTTGTAAAAACCGGTGCCTGCCGAGCCGTTCACCGTAGGAGACAGCCCGATACACCCATCTTTATTCGCTTGTACTACTTTTATAGTGATGTTTTTATCATCGAGGTTGTAAGCATTTTTCGTGTAAATCCAACCTGTTTTGCGGAGGTCAGAACGCAATACAAGCTGGTTGTTTTCAACTTGTGAATAATTCCCGCTGTTGCTCCCCAACTGCCAGTAATTTGCGTCCAGCGTACCGGCGTTGAAATCATCAGAGAAATCGGCTGTTTGGGAAAGGAGAAGGGGTGGGATAAAGAAAAGTAAAAAAGTATATCGTAAAAAGTAGCGTTCTTTCATGAACTGTCTATCTCCTGATAAATTCTTACAACATAGTTCGAAATGTACTCTATTTAGCAGCTTTTGCTGCTAAATGCTGAAATAGCCACTCGCGCTGTGGCAGAACAGACAGGCAATACGAGAACAAAGATAGTGCCATACATCTCAGGCTAGGAAAGCAGTAATTGATCGGGAAATAGTGAATTAAAGGGGGACAACAGACACAAGTTAAAACAGAATGTCTGTTTCTAGATTTTTGGCGTAACCTGCTTTATTCAAAAACCTGAGTTCTACTGCTAGTGTTTAAGTAATTTATTAATGATGTAGTACGGTGGAGTGCAGGCCATTTATGGGCTGCAACTCGCAATCCTTGAAAGGCTTGCACTCCAAGTTCAAAATTAATACTTCATGAAGAAAGCAGGGTAAGATAATGCGAGTTCGATTTAAAAAATAGCTGAGTGATAGATTAGACTCCGTGGAACTAGTCCGAAGGCGTCCCGCCGAGGACAACGTGTGTTCCGCTCAGCGGGACGCTTTCGCTCTAGTGATATGGTAATTGGCAAA
>QQUM01000412.1:0-5365 GCA_008501545.1 Calditrichota bacterium | reverse complement strand
GACAACGTGTGTTCCGCTCAGCGGGACGCTTTCGCTCTAGTGATATGGTAATTGGCAAATTATAATGATCTTATATCGAACGCATAATATGGCAATTCGAATTTCACTTTCGATTTAAAAAATAGCTGAGTGATAGATTAGACTCCGTGGAACTAGTCCGAAGGCGTCCCGCCGAGGACAACGTGTGTTCCGCTCAGCGGGACGCTTTCGCTCTAGTGATATGGTAATTGGCAAATTATAATGATCTTATATCGAACGCATAATATGGCAATTCGAATTTCACTTTCGATTTAAAAAATAGCTGAGTGATAGATTAGACTCCGTGGAACTAGTCCGAAGGCGTCCCGCCGAGGACAACGTGTGTTCCGCTCAGCGGGACGCTTTCGCTCTAGTGATATGGTAATTGGCAAATTATAATGATCTTATATCGAACGCATAATATGGCAATTCGAATTTCACTTTCGATTTAAAAAATAGCTAAGAGATAGATTGGACTCCGTGGAACTAGTCCGAAGGCGTCCCGCCGAGGACAACGTGTGTTCCGCTCAGCGGGACGCTTTCGCTCTAGTGATATGATATTTGGCAAATCATAATGATCTTATATCGAACGCATGATATAGCAATTCGAATTTCACTTTCGATTTAAAAATTACCTGAGTGATAGATTGGACTCCGTGGAACTAGTCCGAAGGCGTCCCGCCGAGAACAACACATGTTCCGCTCAGCGGGACGCTTTCGCTCTAGTGATATGGTAATTGGCAAATTATAATGATCTTATATCGAACGCATGATATAGCAATTCGAATTTCACTTTCGATTTAAAAAATAGCTGAGTGATAGATTAGACTCCGTGGAACTAGTCCGAAGGCGTCCCGCCGAGGACAACGTGTGTTCCGCTCAGCGGGACGCTTTCGCTCTAGTGATATGGTAATTGGCAAATTATAATGATCTTATATCGAACGCATGATATAGCAATTCGAATTTCACTCGCCCAACCAAAGACAAATCTCTTCTTCGTGTTCATAAAATCGCCAAAACCTCCAGCCACAGCGCTTCATAAGCGCTAACTGCCGGTGAGCCGGGCGCAAATTCTGCAACCGGCTTGCGGTAAATCCCCATTTTTTCGATGTCTGCCATATAACGGATTGGCGTCGTGAGCACTCTTTTGTACTCAACGCTGATCTGCTGCATCATGTTTTTGTGTAATTTCTTTCTGGCTTCAACCATCGAGAAAAAGGGGTAAAGTTGTTTGCGATTCAGGTGCTCCTTTTTGAAGAATTTGTCCAGTTTTTCCAGGGTGAGGAAAGAAAGTGTGGTGGGAATAACGGGTACGAGAATGCAATCGGATGCGCGAAAAATATTCTCGGATACGAGCGTGATATTGGGTGGGCAATCGAGAAAGACAAAGTCGTAATCACTGGCAAACGTTTGTAATGTCCCACGCAGCCTGCGGCGCCGGTGTTTGACCTCATCGAGCGCCAAATCGAGATTGCGCAAAGACAGATTGGATGGCAGCAAGTCGAGACCTTCGAAATCGGTACCTTTTACGAGACGTGTGAGTTTGTTGCTGCCTTTGATTAATTTTTCCGGGCTTAATTTTTTTGCCGGACGAATCCGGAAATAGTAGGAAGCGGAACCCTGAGGATCCAAATCGCAAATCAGCACATTGGCGCCGGATTTCGCTGCGCTGTACGCCAAATTTACACAACTTGCTGTTTTGCCAACCCCACCTTTTATACTGTAAAGTGCTATAACTTTCACACGCTATCCTTTTGTGTTTTTTCCTTTTGAAAAAGATTTTTAAACAGAGCCACGTTCTTTTCGCTTGCGAAGGTCGCGAAAGTTTTCTGGAATTCTGCGCGCACCGTTATCTGCCGGTCATGCAAGGCTGCAATGAGCCCGCCAATGGCGACAGCCTGCCCAAGTTGGTTTTTCTCACCGGCTTGAATATGGCGTTCGATGAATGTACGCAACGTATCCTGCTGCACCGCCAGATCGTTGAAATCGCCAAGGTTGTCCTGCAGTTTTTTGAGCTGTTTTATTAAGTATTTGATTTCATGTTCGGGGTAGAGCGACTCAAAAAACTCCATCAGATAACGCAATTTTTTACAATCGATGCGCAATGCATGCACCGCGGCATCCGGTGTTTCCGGTTGAATTGCGGCGCCATTTTTTTTCACTTTTTTGTAGGCTTTAAATATCAGCGACTGGCTAAGCGACGCCACATTTTCGGATGCATCTTTTCCTGCGGAAGCAGGGTCTGCCTTCATCTTTTCGATGAAGGATTGCCAGGATTGCAGAAGGTTTTGAGTTTCCGGTTTGTCCAGTTGGATGAGAAATTCTTTCAATTCTTTGTCGCGTTCTGTTTTAAGATAAGTGAACAGACCAGCCAATCCATCGCGCATCCAGCCGGGAACCATATTCCGGTATGTGTCTTCTGCCAGCAAATACACATCGAGGTCGCGCAGGCGATTGGTCATTTTTCCGAGAAAGCTGAATTGTGTTTGGTGGTGTTTTCGAATTTCTTGTGGAAAGACACCTTTAATCTGCGACAACGCTGATCGTGTACGGCGAATGGCAACACGGTAATCGTGCAAAAACTCCGTATCAACATCATCGCGCATGCCGGCCTGGTTTTGCTGCATAACTGTGAAAAGACGTTTGAAAATCTGATGACAAGCTTCAGCAAGTGTCATCTCTTTTTTCAGGTGCAAATTGAGTTTGGATGAATAATCCAAAGATTTTCGCCCGGTATTTTCGGCAAGAACGAATAGCGCCGCATTCGCACTTTCAACGGTATTCAAATCTTGAAGGGATTGCTCCAGAAGAGCGAATTCTTTATCGTATCCGCGGACTGATGAAATTTCCAGCAGATGCACATCGGCTGGTTGATCCTTCATCCTGTAGTCGTGCCACTGCATGCGCACCACAGTTTTGGCGTCTTCATTTTTCACTTCGATGGGGGTAATCCGGCGAATCGAATGCACCACTGGCATTAATGCCCGTTCTTCGAGAATCGGGGCCAGTACATCCCGCATGCTGTTTGCCGGCAATTCCCATGAAAATTTTGGCAGCTGCTTGCGCCGCCATGTCCATTTTTCAACCAATTCCCCGGATTTATGGTTACTCATGTGAAATGTGTTGTGAAAGCGTTCAAGTACGCGATCTGCAGCATACAATCGCCAGTCGAACGTATCAAAAAATGTGTGTTCATGCTCACTGGCTGGATGAAATTTCAGAGCAAACGGGGCTTGCAAAAGGTCAGCAAATTCGGTTTGGGTGATTGGTTTTTCCAGTATGAATATTTGCTTTTTTGAGTTTAACATTCTTTCCAATCTTGTTTTATGGCGTTTTATCGGACATTACTTTTGAAAAACTGATCAATAGCGATTTGCAAATTTTCTAATAATATTCTTCAATTCCGGCTCGCGTACCCGCCTAACAGCTTCTTCTGGCGTGACCCATTCACGTTCGCGGAAACAGGCTTCCGGCCAGTCTTCAGCCAATGATTTCACTTCAAGTGGAAAAACCTCAACAACACACAGCCCGCCCCATTTTTCATAGCTGAATTCACCAAGGGATTCATCAAAGGATCGGCCTTCAATTCCGGCTTCCTCGAACGCTTCTTTTTCGGCGGACTGCAAGGCTGTCAGCTCGGGTTCAACTATACCTTTTGGTATGACCCAGCGCGTCCCTTTTCTGTTGGTGATCAACATCAGATGCAAACCACTTTGCTGCATTTGATAGGCGATCACGCCGGATTGCGGGTAGATGAGATTGTGGTTTTTCTGTGACAATGTTTGAATCGGACTTTCGTTATTTCGGGATGCCGGTGAGTGCCAGATTTCTGTTTTTATACCGTTTATCTGATGTGATTTCTTCTCCAATCCACGCAGGCGGCGTGAAAGCAGCGCTTGCTTCACGGGATGTGAATTCGACTTCTGTTGTCACCAGTGGGTTAAGCGGCCCGTCATATATGTCCAATTCGATAAGCGTTGACCCCACTGGAATTTCGTAGCGGCGTTTTACAACGCGTCTTCCTTCGGTGAGCGGCCACAAGGCTGCAAATTGATCCGCGGTGAGTTGTATCTCAGTCTCTTTTCGTTCCAGCGAGCCGGCGCCTTTTACTGTCATGAGTAATTTTTCACCTTTTCTGCGCAAACGGACTTCATCGCCGTCCTGCCCAACGACCAAATACCCTTGTTCGATTTTCTGGTTTTTGAATTTTTCCAGATCGCCAGGTAGTTCTTTTACTTTAAATTTTCGTTCGATTTCAATTTGTGATTTCATGTGTTTTCTAATATGCGTTTGCCTGATTAAAAAAGTTCGTGGTGTGCTTCTCATACAATAAATGGATGATGCCATCAGCCAGCCCGATACTCGGCACGCTGATGTCTTTTATGCGTCCCCATTTGAGTGTGGAAAGATAAATTTGCGCTGCCGGCACGATAACATCGGCGCGGTCGGCGCGCATATTGAGTTTGCGAATTCGATCTTCCAGGGAGAAGCTCTGCAGCATTTTCGCGATTTCACGCAGCTTTTTTGTTTGCAGAAACCGGCCTTGTTTCACATTTGCGATTTTTACCAGTTTATTGATGTTGCCACCACTGCCGATGGCTGTCAGGTTGTCGAGCGTCCTGATGTTGATTTTTACCCACTTTTTCATTTCATCCCAGGACGTATCGGGAACCAGATTATTGAGAAGCCGGACGGTCCCGATATTGAACGATTGCGATTGCAGCGGGGCGCCGTTACTGAAGAGCGTTAACTCGGTGCTGCCCCCACCAACATCGATGTACAAATAATTTTTATTTGGATCCAAAAGATCGGCAATTCGGTTTGCATAAATAATCTCCGCCTCACGCATTCCACTAATGATTTCAATTTCGATTCCGGACGCCTCGTAAACCTGCCTGAGGATTTCTTTGCTGTTTTCCGCCTCTCGCATGGCAGATGTGGCGCACGCCATGTAATCGATTGCAGGATATCCTTTCATCAGATAGCGAAAACCAACCATCGTTGCGACAAGTCGATCGATATTTTCCCGGGAAATTTTTTTTCGCAGAAAGGCATCTTCGCCAAGGCGAAGCGGCATGCGAATCAACGATTCCTTTTTAAAAAATGGTGTATCGTTTTCATCGTAAACCCGCGACAAAAGTAAACGAACGGCGTTCGACCCAATATCAACAGCGGCTAATTTCATGGTATTGTATACTGAATGATGCTTATTCAGGCTTATGCATTTTCTCGATGTAATAATCGTAATGATCTATTTGTGCAGATGCGACAAAAGCTTTTGCCAGGGCTTTGCTTGCCTTTTTGACTTCTTTCCCGGCTGTCTTGTTTTTAATATGGAATGCATCAA
>QQUM01000599.1 GCA_008501545.1 Calditrichota bacterium | reverse complement strand
TGCTGTGTAGTTTTATCAAGATCGGATCCAAATTTCGCAAACGCTTCCAGAGCCCGATATTGTGCCAAATCGAGGCGCAAACTACCAGCCACTTGCTTCATGGCTTGTACCTGTGCATTTCCACCTACACGGGAGACCGATATACCTACGTTAATAGCAGGACGAACACCGGAAAAGAACAAGTCACTTTCAAGAAAAATCTGACCGTCTGTAATCGAAATAACATTCGTCGGGATATATGCGGAAACATCGCCAGCCTGTGTTTCAATAATTGGCAGTGCTGTCAATGAGCCACCTCCGAGTTCATCATTCAATTTTGAAGCGCGTTCAAGTAATCGTGAATGGAGGTAAAATACATCACCTGGATATGCCTCACGGCCGGGTGGACGGCGCAGGAGCAGTGAAACCTGTCGATAAGACCATGCGTGTTTCGACAAATCATCGTAAATAACCACGCAATGTTTTCCATTATCACGGAAGTATTCACCCATTGCAGCACCGGTGTAGGGTGCGATAAACTGCATTGGTGCAGGCGCAGCAGCAGGCGCATTGACTATAATTGTGTAGTCCATTGCACCATTTTCTTCAAGCGTACGCATAACATTTGCAATACTTGAATTCTTTTGCCCGATGCCTACATAAATACAATAGACATCAGTATCTTTTTGATTAATGATTGTATCGAGCGCCAATGCAGTTTTGCCTGTCTGGCGATCGCCAATAATCAATTCACGCTGTCCGCGTCCAATAGGCGTCATACTGTCAATTGCCTTGAGGCCGGTTTGAAGCGGCTCGGTCACCGGCTGTCTCTGTACAACGCCCAGGGCTTTACGCTCAAGCAATCCGGTGTGTTTTGTGTTGATCGGTCCCTTGCCATCAATTGGCTGGCCAAGAGAATTAACGACGCGACCAAGCATGGCTTCACCAACAGGAACAGACAAAATACGACCTGTACGCTTGACTGTGTCGCCTTCCTTAATCGCCATATCCGAACCGAAGAGAACGCATCCCACGTTGTCTTCTTCAAGGTTGAGGGCCATACCAAAAACGCCGCCAGGGAACTCAACAAGTTCACTTGACATGACATTTTCCAATCCATAAACACGGGCGATTCCATCACCAACCTGGATAACTTCACCAACTTCGCTCACATCTACGGATTTTTCAAAGCCCTCAATCTGTTTTTTAATTAACGATGTAATTTCTTCAGGGCGAATTTCCATGCTAAACTGTTCCTCCTTACATTGAAAAGCCTCTGCATGGCTGATTTTCCAGACATCATCCACTTTATACTAAGCAGGCTTACGGAATGTTATTCTCAATCAATAACATCGTCTATGATTCAGAAAATCATTTTTTGCGAGTGTTTATTAAATGATATTGCTAAGCTTCGGCCAGCAATTTTTTTTCTAATTGTGTGACATGATTACGCAAGCTGTTATCGTAAATTTTGCCACCGACCTGCAAAATGAGTCCACCAAGCATTGATTCATCTACATGATTCTCAAGTTCTACAGTTGCGTTGAATTGCTTTGACAGAGAAGATTTAAGATGCTTCATTTCCGCTTTTCTAATTTTTTGAGCAGAAACGGCCAGCCCTCTGATCCTGTTCGCGTGAACATCATATAAAACACGAAACTCTGTTGCAATTTCAACAATAATATGTTGCCGTCTTTTCTCCAATAAATATACCAGGAATCGACTAAATAACGGAGAACATGCTTTAGCCAAAGACTTTTGCAACACATCTTTTTTCTCTGCGATACTTCGCTCAGGCGAAAATAAAAAATGACGAACTTCCAGACTTTCAGTCAGAGTCGCTTCAAAAGCCTGCAATTCCGCAGCAATCTGGTCTACTATTTTCTTCTCCTTTGCAAGCTCGAACAGTGCTTTTGCATACCGTCTTGCCAGAACAACTGCTTTCAATTCAGCTCTCCCAAATCCTTAAAGGATTTATCCACCAACTGTTGATGTTCTTTTTCGGATAAAGCTTTTCCGATGACTTTCGTTGTTGCGCTTATTGAAAGCTCAACAGCCAGTTTTCGAATTTCATCCAGCGCTTTGTCTTGCTCCAGTTTTACCTCTTTGCGAGCCCGCTCTATCAATGCAGTTGCTTCATTTTTTGCATCAGCGACTAATTCTTCGCGCATCGATTCTGCGGTCTTTTTTCCTTTTGCAATAAGTTCTTGAACTTCCTGCCGTGCTTGAGCCAACATCTCCTCGTTTTTTTGCAGTGCTTCATCTGCGTTTTTTTGCGCAGCTTCCGCTTTTTCAAGAGAGTCTTTCAAACGGGCTTCCCGTTCATCAAGGACTTCACCAACCGGTTTCCAAACGAATTTACCTAAAACAAAATAAAGAATTGCAAAGGTAATTACCGTCCAGAACATGAGTCCTGTATCTGGAGATAATAGATCCATTTTAAAACGCCGTTATTTAAGGGTTAACATAAGACACACAACGAGACCAATCACAGCCACACCTTCAATAAGTGCTGCAGTAAGAATCATCGCGCCACGGATATCATTTGCTGCTTCTGGTTGACGAGCAATGCCTTCCATTGCGGCAGCTGCCAGACGACTAATACCGAGACCTGCGCCAATTACAGCGCCTGCAATTCCAAGACCAGCTGCCAAATAGGCCAATGCTACAGATTCCATGATACCTCCTGAGAGTATTTAGATTTATGGTTTGTATTTATATTTAGTTTAATGATCCTGATGTACAGATGCACCGATGAACACACCGGAAAGCAGTGTAAAAATATATGCTTGTAAAAATGCGACCAATACTTCGAGAATTCCAATCGTTGCAGCAACAAGAACTGGCGCTGGCGCAATGTAATAGCTATTAAACGTGAATACGAGTCCAATTAGAGACAGTATTGTAATGTGACCAGCTGTCATGTTGGCAAACAGACGCATAGTCAATGCAAAGTGCTTTGCTAATATACCTAAGATTTCAATAGGAAAAAGGATAGGAATTAGCCAGGCTGGTACACCACCGGGAATCAGTCCTTTCCAATACCCGAAAAATCCATTATGCGCAAATCCAGCCCCAAGTACCATAGAAAGCGTTAAAAGTGTCATTGTTGCTGTAACAGAAATATCGCTTGTTGCAGCGGCCCCACCGGGAATAAGGCCCATCAGATTATTCGTCAATATAAAGAAGAATACAGTGAGCAGATATTTCTCAAATTTTTTTCCTTCTTTACCAATGTAGTTGTAAATAATATCCTGTCGAAGAAATTCAACAATGGACTCAATCGTGTGTGCAAAACGCCCATGGGGAACAAGTTCCCGTTTTCGAAATAAAGGCGTCAAAAAAATCAATAAAAGCGCGGAGGCGACCCACATCCATAGTGTGTGGAAAGAAATAGTCAAATCAATACCCAATACAGTTGGCAAATGCACGACATCGTGATCGAGTATATGG
>QQUM01000585.1 GCA_008501545.1 Calditrichota bacterium | reverse complement strand
TTTTCTGTCATTTTGAAAATCCGTCTCCTTTTTTCGGTTCATAAAATACTTATTTTATTCAAGTAAAGCCATGCGGTGTAACCTACCCCCTTTTTTGGCCATTTTTTATTGGCATGTTTTTTGATTTTCCGGTTATTAGAATTGTTAATCGATGTGAAAAAGTACGACACACTTCCGCTTGTAAATATATTGGAGAAATGGATTTATAATACTTTAGTAACGGCAAGTGCGTCGCACTTTTTGCTAACACCTGTCTGGTTAATTTATAAAATTATCCCGGGCTTTGCAAGTGTGCTCCTTCCTTTTGCATTTTTAAAACGGTTCCGATATCGGTTTCTCATCCCAGATAATTTGCACAAAAATGCCAATCATCAGGGCTAATGGGGCCGTGATAAAAAATGTCCGGCGTCTGTGCACTTTAGACAGAATCACATGAATAGCGAATTAACTATTCAGTATAGGCCGTATACGCTCTTCCCATATCCATTGTGCTTGCGCTTTGTTTTCCACTCCGGCAAGCCGAACGGTGACATAGAACATAAACAGTTTGACCTGACCACCTTGATTTTTTTCAACAGTGTAGCCGATTTCAAGCTCTTTGCCTTGTTCGTGGGTTATTTTACAAGAAGGTGGCTGGGGATCGCCAGTAGCAAAGACTGGCCCTCTGAGATGATTGATTGCGGTCACCCATTCAATGCCGGAAACCGCTTGCCATGCGCCTGCGTCGTGCCCACCTTTAATTTCCTTCATTTTTGCTGGTTTTTTATTTGGAAAAGGCGCGGGTTCTTCCGGTTCGATCGGTTCTTCAATAACGGGTCTGACAATTTCTTTTTGATTTTCTGTTAACTCCACTTTAAAGGCACCGGTATCAAAATAGCCGTAGCCTGCGGTGGTTTTTGCACCCACGCCACATTCGCCCAGGGCAGTTTGCAGCCATTTTTCCACTTTGTTTTGCAGTGCATCTTCTGTAAAGCTCTGCAAAATTTCCACGCGTTCTTTTTCCTCACGATCGCGTGGCGCGGTGGCGTTGGGCAGGTTTTGTATGTAAAAATAAAAATTAAACTCGGTTTGCGGTTTCACGGCAAGAAACTGAACTGGAATGGGCTTCTGATCATCCGAAGGGACATGGTTTTTAGGGTCTTTATAATAATCGCTATAATGGGGATTGAGAATATCGGTGTGCAGCAACCGGTCTTCAAGTGTTTCCGCTTTATCGAATGAGGTGGGCGCCGTGGGAACAGCGTCGTAAAAACGCAGTATGGCGCCGGTGTGTTCTTTAAAAAGTGCATCGATGGCTTTGCTGACTTCGTGCCATTCATCGGATACAGTCTCTGTATGGCGATCGATTTCTTCTTTCAATGTGGTTAAAAAAGACTGAGGACACTGAGGGCCAAAGTATTCGGTCTCTCCATTCTCCTCGTCTCGACGCGGTCTTTCCAGATGAATGGAGCCGAAAAGAATGCGGATAAGCTGCAACTCTTTTATTGCTTTTTCTACTTGCTTGAGCTTTAGTTGCCACTTTTCCCGTATTTTATTATCGAAATCCAACTTTCCCATGACCATCATTTCTGCCGCGTGATGGACAACACCTTTCGCCGCGGAACCCGGAATATAAGGGAAGCCGTAGAGATGGTGTAGAGTCAGTCCTGATTCCAGTGTCGGATTCGTCCCCCAACCAATGATCAACCGCCAGACGGTTTCTTTGGTGTATTTAACAGCGCCCTGACTTTGCATCGCTTTATCATAGCGATCAAACCAATTCGTATATCGCTCGCTTTCAAAAATAGTCTGCACAGCACTTGTGATAGCATTTAGGTAGTCTAATCGACTGTTCGTCCTGTCGAATTTTCCCGATGCATTGAAATCATCCCATGGCTGCCATTTTTGGTAGAGCAGCGAAGGCGCGATTTGATCGCTGTTAAAATGAGGTTCTCCTCGGCCGGGTCGTGTATAGTGAGCCATTTATTTCTCCATTAACTGTAAGTTACGTGCCAGGCACTTTCATCGTCATTTTTTCATGCAATTTTTGATACCACCTGGATTATACCTCGCATATTGCCTCAGCTGCGCGTTTCATCCAGCCACTAAATGCAATGGATTCAGCGGTGAGTTGCATGAGTTTGGTGCCGTTTAGCCCCATGTGTGGATCCGTCCAGTTTTGGAATATCGCTTTTGGGGCGTTGTCCGTCACTTCGTTTTCAAAGCCCATTTCCCGTAAATGGTTTTTCAAAACGTCAAGCATTTTGGGAAACACGCCTTCATTTTTTGTGAGCAGAAACGCCCATGTGGCGAGAAGCCCATTGTTTTGCAGCATTGCCGGCAGACGTTGAGCCAGGCCAAGGAAGTCTTTTTTATCACCGGCAGAGATTTCGCCCGTTTTTTGGAAAGCCCGATAGGCGCGCTGTTGTTCTAAATTTGTCATTTTATCTCCCTTGTTTTAAGCTGTCCATGTCATTTGCGTCAGCCCGTGGCCGATTGATTCCTTGCCGCCAAGATGCAGAGTCAGATTCTTCTTATTTTTGAAAACCTTTTCTTTAAATCTTGCAACGACCTGTTCTTTTTTCATGCCGGATTTATAATTCTCACGTTCCCGCGTGCCGCTAATCATGCCATAAAAAACCGTTTCCGGTGGCATGGATTCGATGGAAAACAGGGCACCGTTTTTTACGGTTTTGGCAGAAGTGAGGGTATTGTGTTGCACCAGCATGGTAGCGTAGTTGACAAAATGGTAGAAATTGCGGTCAGAAACAAGCACAAGCCGCTCCGGAGAACCGTCGAAATAACCAATAAATTTTTTGGCGAATTCAGCAAGTTTTTCCGCAATTGTGTCGTCTCCATGTTGCAATGCAAACTCTTCCAAATGAAGGAGACCGGTTGCAGCAGTGCCAATATACTGTTCAGCATTCACCGCATTGGTTGCCGAGACATCAATTTTTAAGTTCGAACCTGGTAAAAAGGCGTCCAGATCGCGGTTGAAACGGCGTAGAACGGCCGGGCAGATAATCCAAAGAAAGATGTGGTTATCGGAGCGCACGGGGTAAAAGAGCAGGCGGGCGTCATGAATGGCCATGCAACCAGCGTGTTTGTTTTCTTCATTGCTGTCACTTTCCGGGCCGAAGAGTGTTTTGGCGCTGGATTTATCCGCATCAGCTTCTTCGGCAATATCACGCAGGCAGCCACGAATGCCGGATCCGGGGATATAAGGATAGCCTGTCGACCGCTCGCGAATGACAGGTAAATCGACCACACCCACTGCCTGGCCGCAGCCCACATGCAAAGGAGTGATATTTTGGTAGATAATGAGGTTATGTTTGTAGTTCATTTTTAAGGTCTCCCGTATTTAGATTTTGTTTTTCTTTCAGGCAACATCATTCCGACAAGTTTTTAGCCGGAATCCATACGCCATGGAAGTTATGGATGCCAGAAAAAGGC
>QQUM01000727.1 GCA_008501545.1 Calditrichota bacterium | reverse complement strand
ACCTGCTTGATTGGAGAAATGGTTGATGGATAACTGCAAGAAATGTAGTTGCAAAACCCCTGATCTGCGGGTTTCGTGTGGGTGGGAAACCTGGGATTACTTCACTTTTTTTTATCCCAAAGCAGAGTAAAATTTGTTTACACGAAAGGCAAGTTTACTTCATAAAATCAATGAAAAAAGTAACCTGTCCGGAAATGTCATTTCTAAAATGAACTGTTCCACTTTTGTCTGTCGATCCGGTTGCGATAACTGTCCGGTTTCTGCGTACACGGAATTGCGCATTTTTCGGCGCTTCCGTCAAAATATGTTCCGTTTGACCACGATGATTGACTGTGTAGGTCAGGTCTTGCAGATGATTTTCGTTCTGACTGAAAATAACGATTCGGGCTCCGTAATTTTTGCGCCAAACCAGTTTTGTCCCTGCATTGGCTCAACGCGGGCGGCACGCTGCAGTGTATTGGCGTCACCGATTTGCATGACAGTTAAAAATACACCATCATCAGAGCGAAGTTGCAGTGTGTGATTTCCAAAGAAATATTGTGCTTTTTCGCCAAATTTACCGGTGTCATAATCTGCCAGTGAACCATCAGCAAAAACCCATTCACGGCCCGGTCCGCCATATTTGTGTGTTTCTATATTTTGTGGCCACAGCGAGGTGATCACCATCTTTCCATGCGCACCGGCAATGCGATTTGTTACGCTGAACTGACGCGCCGGCGAAACCCAATGCCCCGTTTCGACAGGAAACCATCTGTTGTCCGCAGCGGTAATATCACCCGGTGTGTGCAAAATAAAATATTTCTTGTATGCGGATTTGACACGATCCAACACGACCAGAAATTCATTGTTTGTCTGGCCGCGTAAATAGACAATAGCCCGTCGGGCCAGCTTCGCTTTATCACCCGCTTTGTAGGATTTTGTATAATCATAATTGACATAATCGAAAGCATTTCTCTCAAAGCGGACAGCCTGTACATCACCGATTTGGGAAACTTTCCCATCGACAAAATCTTCCGGTTCATCGATTTTGTTGATGCGCCCCATTTGCAATCGCAATTCTTTGTCCGGCCCGATACCGAGCACATTGTTAAATGCCATTGCCTTGCTTCCCCGTCTGACACGCGGCACTTCTTTACCACCACTTTTGCCATGAACCGACGGCACAGCAAGTGTCCCGAATTTGTAGATACCGATAGCGCCGTGTTCGGTTTCATTGTGGCCGTTGTCATACCAGAATTTGGGTGCAGTAAACTGAATGAGTGTTGCCGATGTCGGATCGTGGCTGGAGCGGAAGGCATAGCCCTGGCCCAGGTGCACGCTCAATTCAACACCGACTTGCTGCGGTGAGAGTTTGGGTACGTGTTTGGTGCCAAATAGAAATTTGTAAAACAAATCATACAGGTGTGGCTCGTAATACCGGAATGTGTTGAGATGCTGTCCGTAGGGACTGCGTTCAACAAACCAGGCTGCGAATCCACTTGCCTTGGGATCCGATTTAACCAGATTGGCGGCAACCAGACTCATCAATGAGCTGGGCTGAATAGTGTTAATCCGCATCAGGCTACTGGTGTTGTGTTGGGTGAAATAGTAATCTTTTTCGTATGGCCAGGGATTTGTTGTGAAGTAAAGCCACCACGGAGCCGAGCGTAACCAATTGTATTTCTCGAAAAAATTCTCACTGAAAGCCGGACCCGATACACTCGCCATCAGCATCAGACCGATGTAGCTATCCATTGCATAACCATCACCTTCAATCCAGTCACTGGAGCCTTCAAACAATGTCTCCGAAACCTGCAACTGGCGGCGCATAAAAACATCGTGAAAGGAATCCATCATTTCTTTGGCTTTTGCGAGGCGCTGCGTTCCCATATCCTTATCACCATAAAAACACAATGCACCGCTATAAATATGCACATTGGCGGCAAAGTGATTTTCCAGTTTTACCTTTCTGGAATTGTAACGGTTTTCCCATAGCGCGATGAGCTTATCGACGATTCGTTTTCGTTGCTGCACTGTTGAATAAGGATATGTCCAGTCGTAAACCACTTGCAAAGCCAGACTGCCTATGCCACCATCCCGGGTTGCCAGATTCGAAGCACCATGGTGTTTCTCGTTCCAGTCGTCAGGTATTTTAATGCAGATATAGTCGGCCAGTTCAATGGCTTTTTGCGCGTATTGTTCTCTTGGCAGTATACCGGATGCGGGTGGCATGGCGGCTGCATCGATCAGTGCCAGAAATGCGAAAGAACGGGCAGCACCAAAGAGATCGTTGTATTCCGACAAGCCTTCACTACCCGGGCGGAGATGGAAAAGCCGGTTCATATGGTGGAGGAACTTCTGGAAATCGGACCGATAATAACGCTGTATGCGTTGTCGCAGCTCGGGCAAGTTTTTTTGTGTGAGTAATAGTCGCGGATGCTCACCCAGTGCAAGAGGCGATTTGGCAGGTGCTTTGAATTGCGCAAGCAGCACTTGACATGAAATAAGCAACACGAAGATGTTGTATTTGATCATACGATTGACGATGTTCATTGTACATCCTTTTACAAGAATTCTCTTGTTTAACATTAGCGCCAACACAGGGATTTGCAGAGAAAAGTGACGTTCAACATTCAATTCTCAGTATCCAATTCCAATTTCCAATTGGACATTGGGTATTGGACTTGAATATTGGATATTGAGACCAAGTTCAGCCTAAGTAGGAGTTATGGCAAAAGATTTAGAAACAGATGAAAGTTTAGTACAATCACTACAGGATTCCGCGCTTCAAACCGGCCGAAAATTACTTTCTATTTTGGGTTATTATCTGCATGGTCTATACGATCGTGCCGGGAGAGATCATCTTTTCCTGTTCTCATCGGCGGTGTCATTTTCTCTTTCGCTCTGCCTGGTGCCCCTGGTGCTGGTCACATTTTTTATCCTCGGCACATTTGTTTCTGTCGACAATATTGCCAGCCAAATTGAGTATATTATCGATACACTCTTGCCATATCCTGAAAGCGCCGCTTTTCTCAAAAATTTAGTCATGGGGCGGGTGACTGCAGTTTTGCAACATAAAAATGTTGCCGGCTGGCTTGGCAGTTTTGGTTTGTTGTTCGCTGCAAGCGGCTGGTTCACCAGCATGCGGTCCTCACTGAACGTTATCTTTCGGGTTGAAAAAACACCGAATAAAGTCGTTGGTAAATTGAAGGATATCCTGCTGGTTTTGCTCATCCTTGTCTTTTTTACGCTTTCTTTTGCCATCCTGCCTTCGCTGCAAATTTTTCTGAAATTTTCACATGCTATCGAGGGGATTCTTGGCGTACAATTCGGCAATTTTGAAGCGCATATTTTTAATTTTATTACGCTGATTACAATTTTTTATATCAGCGCCATTCTTCTTTATTTCATCCCTGATAAACGAATCAAAAAACGGGCTGTCTTTCTTGCTGCTTTTT
>QQUM01000684.1 GCA_008501545.1 Calditrichota bacterium | reverse complement strand
GGAAATTAAAAAGTTGAGGCTGTGGTGATGCCGTCTCTTTGATTGTTTCTTGTGAACAACCCAATAAGATGAATAGAATTAAGAATAAAGAATGGCGCATTTTGCAATTTCCCGGTACAAGATGGACAGTAGCTATTTTTAGTTCTCAACTGTAAACAGAAGTTTTCGTAATTATATTGCCAAAAATTCAATTACAGATTAATTCGGTTGTAAATCCTCAACTTATCTCTTTTTTGCCTGAAAAAAGAATAGAGAATTGGCTGATAACAGTCAAATGATTTTTCATACCTAACCAATCGATTGTTTTTTGTGCCTGGTTTAAAAATTCTTCGGTAACTGGCGTGGAATGCCGATATAATAGGTAAAATTTTTTGTAAATCTGTTGAATTTTACGCGTGAATCGATAATTGCGCGTACACAAGTAAGTAATTTAAGTTCTTGAATGTATCTTCAAAAGAATGGAATTGTAAGCATGCAGGGAAGCAGCTTGCAGCGAATAACCTCCAAATAAATTTCCTGTCGCTGTTATGGACATATTGGACGTCCGAGACTGCTGGGGGCAAATTTCGCCTCTAACCGAAATGCCTTTCTGATAACAAACAATTCTAATTAATCAATCAATACAAGCAGTTCAATTTTACTAAGATAAAAACTACTGATCAATAAAACAGGTGGGTCGTAATGAGTTCAAAAACAATGCAATATGATGAGGCAACTATGAATAATCAGGAAAGTGAGAACCGGGAAATGGGAGCAGCAACTTTTAATGGTGCACCTGGTGAGGGTGTTGGACAAATCCGCAATATTCTGCTTGGTGATATTATCTCAGTTTGGGAAGAGAAAATTACACAGATGGAGCGCGGCGTTCAGGAGCTTATTAACCATACAGAGGCTAAATTGATCGAGCTGGAAGAACGCTTTAATGCACTTGATCATGAATTAAAAGAAGAACTCGAAACAAATCTTCTCGAAGTTGAACAGGAAAATGACGATCTGCGTTCGATGGTACAAACGCTTAAGGATCAGTTTGAAATGCAGATGCAATCTCTTGAAAGTGGCAAACTTGATAAGAATTCAATTGCAGATGTATTTATCCAGTGGGGACAAAAGATGCAACAGCTTAACCAAGGCTAGATTTATATACAGCACATATGGACCAACCTGTTTTTAAATGATCGTTCGGCATTTCGGACGGTTCTTCTCAAATGAAATAAAAAGGGCTTTTAGAAAGCTCTTTTTATTTAGCCGCACATTTGTGAAGAGTTAACAAATGTGTCATCAAGGAAAATCTCAGGATTTTTTTCAGGGGAAATGTAGTTCCAACCGTCTCGTTCTACCTCCACGTTTACTTGCCATTATATTCCTGTCCTCGTAACCAGTCGGATAAAGATTTATTTAGCAATTCATTTTACGTGTGAACCAGATACCAGAATTCCAATTTAAACTGGGTAATGTAATGAGATCGAATGTTCCGGTGTCCGAAACCTTCGGGATTTGAATTAATTTTGCCCGAAGGATTATTGGAAATGGTCTTCGAAATCAACCAGTGGTTTTTACAATCGATTACGGTAAAGGCAAACAATCTATATGATCACTTGTGCATGTTAGAGAAAAGTGTACGTCTGGATTGCGAATATAAAAAAAAGGGCCAATGAATTGGCCCTTTTTGAGAGGAGGATTGAAATGCGATAAATCGCTCTGAATATCCTGAATATTTATTCTGCTGTGTTGTAAAAGCGTTGTTTTTTACCAACTCGCCAGGCAAGCACTTTGCCCGGGTTTTTGGGTGCTGCCATCGTTGTTTTAAATGTTTGACCAATGATCGGTTTTGCAATTAGGGAAAACGATGAGGTCTTTGTTAATCCATTCACTGGAAAATTTTTTGATTCATGAGCGAAAATTCGACCAAGGTAGACCGGACGATGATTCGCTGCTTTAAGATGCACATGTATGCTGGTGTCCAGCTTGTTCATGACACGTACATAGGTTTTCGGTGGTGTTTTCTTTTTTGCAGTGCGTGCGTCCGGTTGTGATCCTGCACAACCGACAAATACGAACACAAGGCACAGTAATACCAATTTTTTCATGATTCCTCCATGATGCTGCTCGTTGGTGACAATGGTGATGATTAATTCCAACCAACATTAAACAAGCTCCATGCCATAAATTGGAAAATGGAAGTTTTTATGTATTTTGAGTTCAAATTCTAAACATGGTTTTCTGAAAATTATATTTTTCCCCAATTGCCCGGCAGCCATCCGACCATTTTTTTCCATTATTGTAATTGAAAGCCAGTGCATCTTACAATCTTGTTTTTGGCTAATACTTTTTTTTCTTCATCGATGTGGGTGACAGGGGGACTCAGGTAATAGACCGGTTTTTGGTATAGTCTTTGTCAAAAACAATCCAACAAACAAAAATTGGCTAAAGAACTTCCTTTAATCCATAAAAGGACTTTGCTCAGGACGGTATTAAATTGCCAAATTGTTATCATCATTGCACATGCATCAGAGGAGATGAAAATGGATCTCAAGTTTCATTCACAAATAAAATTTAAAAACCTGCTGAAAGTTATCGGTTGCCTGCTTTTCCTGTTCGCAATGGCCCCGCTTCTGGCTGGCACCAAAACAGTTACAGCCTCCCAATCGCTAAATCAAAAAATTCAAAGTTTGCAACCGGGGGATACTTTGTTCGTGCGTGCAGGGCAATATTATGAAACGATTGCTTTTGGAAAAAGCGGGCGTGCCGATGCACCAATTGTCGTAGCTGCTTTTCCCGGAGAACGCCCCATCATTTATTCTGCCGGTAATCCTATCGTCCTTGGTGATGACTACGTTGTCATGGATGGCTTGTTGATTGACCACGGTGGCGCATCCGAAGATGCCATTCGAATACGTGGCAATCACAACACGATCATCAATTGTGAAATTCGCAACGGGAGGCGGGATGCCATTGAGATCAACAGTGGAGTCGGAAATCGTCTGGAAAACAATGTTATTCACGATTTTGTCTGGCAGCGCGGAAAAGATGCGCATGGCATTGTTACCGATCCCGGTGTGGAAGATCTGACGATTACCGGTAACCAGATATTTGACTGTGGCGGCGATTGCATTCAGCTTTATGCCAGCGGTGATGATCCGGTCTCGGATTACTCGCGAAATGTTGTTATCACCGATAATGTGCTGTATACTACGCTTGGAAGTTCGTCAGAAAATGGGCTGGATTTTAAGGGAGTGGACGGTGCAACCGTGGTTGGGAATGAAATTTACGGTTTTGAAAATAAAGCTGTGGTTGTCCAGAAGGGATGCCGAAATTTGCACTTTGAATCCAATATTATTCGCGACAACCAGCGCGGCATGGAATTTCGGGGTGAGGATGGCAAATCCCAAAAGAATATTGTCATTCGAAATAATTTGATATTTAACGTTGCCGATTATTA
>QQUM01000263.1 GCA_008501545.1 Calditrichota bacterium | reverse complement strand
TCAATTCTCGTGCGGGACTCCGCAGCCAGAGCTTGTACGAGGTCACGAAAGTCAACACGTTTTTCCGCGGTAAAATAAAATGTGATTTTTTTGCTATCGAACTGAAATTCTGAATCGACTAATTTCATGTTCAATTTATGTTTGGCAATTTTTTGGCGGCACGTTTCCAGCGCTTTGGATTCGTTTATCTGGTTTTGCTTATGCTTCAATATATCAGCGTTAAGTGCTTTGCGAACGATCTTATATGTCTTGCTACCGTTTTTGTCATCCGGAGAGTTGTCTACCGTTAAATTATTGACGACGCCGATATCCTCTCCTTTTTCGGCTTCTACTACTGCGAAGTCTCCTAATTTAAATGGAAATTGCAGCGGGTTAGCGAAGACGTTTTTTCGTTCACCTTTAAATTTTATTTCTATAAAATCGGACATTTTATTCTCCAAAACCCCAAGGCCGCTTAAGGTTTTATTGCATATTTACGTAATTTACCCATCATCACGATGAGTACGACAGCTGGTTGAACATATTTTTCGAGCATTCGAATTCCCGTTTCTACCTCTTTTATCGCACTACGGTATTGAAATTGTGGGAAGTTGCTTACAAACTTCTGCATTTTTTCCTGATCATCGGGATTTGTCAAGTTCGCTTCTGCCTGGGCTTGGAGCACATTTTCCAATAAAAAAGCATCCCGCAACCACAAAATCAAGCTTTCAAGTATTTCTTTCAATTGCGGTCGTTCATATTTCCCTGCGATTTCTGCGCCGTATGCAGCTATTTCGGAATATCGCTTGAAGGCCGTTCGCAATAGCTCGACGCCGACTTCTTTCATTTCACCTGCGCCTGTTTCAACCAGTTGCAGTGCACGGCGCATGCTGCCACGGGCCATGCGCGCTACGAGTCGCAATTCCGATTCTGTGCCACGCCCCCCAGCGAGCAGGGATTGCAGGATGTCCTCATCTGTCAGATTGTTGAATTGAACCAATTGGCAACGGCTGATAATCGTAGGCAATAAATTTTCCTGATCTGAACTGATCAGAAGGAAATATGTGTCAGGAGGTGGTTCCTCAAGTACTTTCAACACGGCGTTAGTTGCTTCGCGAGTCATTTTATGGGCGTCGAGCAGAATAATCACCCGGCGTTGATGACCAAATGTTTTTAATCCAAGATTTCGCCGCAGTTCACGAATTGAATCGATGGAAATTTGTGGCGCATTCCAAGGTAATTTTACCTGGTAGGGCTTTTCTTTAATCATCTGAACGACGCTTTGTTTTTCAACATCTTTTGCTGCTTTTGGATGAGGATAAACGAGCATGTAGTTCGGATGATTTCCGGAAGTGAACTGCAAGCAACTCTTGCATGCACCACAAGGTGTTTCTTCTGCGTTCTCACATAGGATTGCTTGCGCAAAACGTGCTGCAGTGGCCAGCTTGCCGGTGCCTTCAGAACCGGAAAACAGGTAAGCATGGGCCAGACGACCACCTTCCAGTATCTGCTGCAACAATTGCTTTACGTGTTGCTGACCGACAATTTTATCAAAATTTATTTTCACGTCAAATTTTTTACCGTTTGAGCCAGGATTCCGGATTTAAATGGTTGAAACCTTGCCATACCTGAAAATGAATAAGTGGATTTTTATCGATGCCGGCTTCACCAACCACGCCCAGAACCGTTCCTGCTGCCACATTTTGCTGAAGCTGGACGACTATTTCATCAACATGGGTGTAAACCGTGTAATAGCCATCCGTGTGGTTCACAATGATCAAGTTGCCACGACCGCGCTGCCATGTAATGGCGGTCACCCGACCATCTGCAACGCATCGTACTTCACTTCCCAGGCCGGCTTTTATATCAACGCCAATATTCTCCGTAACTGTTTTCAAAACAGGGTGTTTGTAAGGGCCGTAGTCACGAATAACTTGACCGGCAACTGGCCAGGGTAATCCCCCTTTCAATGAGGAAAATGGTTTCCCGGGTATTTGGCTGAAAGCCAGCGATTGCTCGGGAGATTCCTGTGCCAGTTCTTGCTCCTGGCGCAAGCGTTCCGCCTCCGACTCGCGAATGATTCTTTGAATACGTTCAATCGCTGCTTTGTAGTCCGCCACCTGCTGTTGGTAGGTTTCTTTGTCCTTGCGAATTTTTTGCAGCAAATTGCTTTTTGATTTGCGTGAACCGACGAGCTTTTTTTGGCTTGTCATGCGTTCAGCAAGATTCTTGTTTTGCTCTTTAATCAGCCTGGCAACCTGTATTTCCGTTGAATCCAGCTTGGCTTTTCTCCCTTTAATCGAAGAAATGAGCCTTGCGTCCATGTTTGCAAGACGACGCTGGTACTCGGCCCAAAGTAACACCTGGTTTACATTTTTCGCATTCAGTAACAATTCCAGTGTACCAACCTGGCCGTGCTTGTACAAACTGACCATTCTTTTGGCAAAGATATCTTGCACAGTCTGCAAGCGCCTGGAAAGTGTTTGTCGTTCATTCTCCAGTTCTGTTCGCCGTTTTTTTTGCCGGTTTATCTTCGAACTTAGCTTATTCACCAGGTCCTTACTTAAACTGATTTGTTTATCGAGCTTTTCAACCGTGTTGAGCGTCCTTTTCTCACGACTGGTTTGTTCCTGCAAATTTTTTTCAATTTTTTTTATTTCACGACGCAATTTATCAATATCCGCTTCATCGTGTGTTTGGGCGTAAATAGAACCGAAAAAAAGGAGCAGCGTTGTGGCAAATAATCGAGTTGCAGTATTCATCTTTTATAAATAGAATTCTTAAGAAATTTATCAAATCCATCAGGGTAAAACATTAAATAATAACGGAAATTCACCCCAAAAGCAATTAAAAACTCAGGCTTTACTACTTGACTGCTGCACATGAATTCACTATATTTCTATTTCTCTTTAAAGCCAAGTATTCATTAAAGATAGAGTGAAGAAATAAAGATGTCTCAATAAATTAATTTGAACCAGCGCTTTTATTGCGCTTATAAAATAATAAAAACGGATTAGTATTTATAGTCAAAAAACAGCATGTATTTGCGATTATTAATACAAGGTCCAAACAACCGATTCCATCAAAAATCACATATTAATGTTAACAAGCGGCTTTCCAGCATGAAACAGGATAGTTTTTGGGGTAATATTTTCACGAACAAAGCTCACAGTGAAACAGAGACAACGCAACTTCTTAAACTCGTTCCGCTGTTTTCGCAAATGAATATGACAGAACTTTCTGAATTTAATAACATCATGCACCATCGCTTCTTCAAGGCGGATGAACCAGTTTTCTGGGAAGGCGAGCCGGGAGTTGGCATGTATGTGATAAAATCCGGCAGTGTAGCTGTGTGTAAAATTACGCCGGAAAAGGGGAAGGACGTGCTTGCCCTTCTGAAGCGCGGCGATTTTTTCGGTGAACTTGCACTCATCGATGAAGGACCGCGCACGGCAACATGCAT
>QQUM01000429.1 GCA_008501545.1 Calditrichota bacterium | reverse complement strand
TCATGTGCTGACTTGGACGATGCCAGCGCGGTGATTTGACGATTATCTGCTGATTGACAGGAATAGCAACGGCTTCACCCCAGTGAGGAAATGAATCACCCAACATGCGTTTAAAGCCGGATTCTGTTGGTGCGATAAAAACCTGAATCGGTTGATTCAGTTCAGCGCCAATTTCAAAATTTATCGAATAAAAATCTTCGGAGAGAATTTGATGGATGCTCTGAGCATTCAGGCTATCCATTTGTTGATAAAGTACAACAAATGATTCTCCGCGCACTGTTTGCCAAGGGCTGACGTGCTGTCCTTTGATCCCGGAAACAAGTGACAGCATGAACACAATGCTGAGAATCCAGTTCTTCATCAAACACCCGCAAGTGCTTGTTCAATATCTTTTATCAAGTCATCGGCATCCTCAACACCAACAGAAAAACGGATAAGCCCATCGCTCAGGCCAATTTTCGTACGCATGGCTGGCGGCACGCTGGCATGTGTCATCGAAGCAGGGTGGCAGACAAGGCTTTCAACGCCGCCAAGGCTTTCTGCCAATGTAAAGACTTTTAATTTTTTCAAGATGGCTTGCGCTCTATTAAAATTTTCAGCAATGCAGGTCACCATGCCGCCGGATCCAATAGTCCCATCAGCCGTTCGATGTTGTTTTTGAGCCAAAGCATACTGCGGGTGGGATGGTAAATCCGGGTAGGAAACTGTGTGAAACGCTGCATGTCCTTTTAGAAATTCAGCGACTATTAAAGCGTTTTCAGCATGGGCTTTCATTCGCAACGGTAGCGTTTTCAGAGAACGCAGAACGAGCCAAGAATCAAACGGGCTTGGAACCGCACCGACTGCATTCTGTAAAAAACCAATTTGTTCAGCCAGTTCATCCTTTTTAACCACGATCACACCGCCTATGACATCGCTATGCCCATTGAGATACTTTGTCGTGCTGTGCAGGACAATGTCGGCCCCCAATTCCAGAGGGCGTTGGAAGTATGGACTGAGAAATGTATTATCGACTGTCAACAACAGATTATTTTCACCACAGAAATCTGCGATTTCTGCTAAATCCGAAAGCACCAGCATCGGATTTGTTGGCGTTTCAACAAAAACCATTTTTGTGTCCGGCGTCACCGCATTTTTAATATTCTGTAAATCGCTGGTATCAACCCAACTAAACTTTAGGCCGAATTTTTCCATCACCTGCGTAAAAAACCGGTATGTGCCGCCATAGACATTTTCCGTGGCAATGATATGGTCGCCGGCCCGGAAAAGCTGTGCAACTGTGGAGATGGCGGCGAGACCACTCCCGAAAGCAAATCCCTGGGTTCCACTTTCAAGCGCTGCAATGTTCTTCTCCATCGCTTCGCGGGTAGGATTTTGCGTACGACCGTATTCGTAACCGGTATGTTCACCGGGTCCTTTTTGGGCATAAGTCGAATTTTGAAAAATAGGTGGAATGACCGCACCCGTTTTTGTTTCTTTTTCCTGCCCCGCATGGATGGCTGCTGTTGCAAATTTCATAGAATACTAACTCCGATAATCGTATCGCAAAGCCTTTCATCAGGTTGCGATGAATGAAATGATATCTGATTTGGTAATGATGCCAACAATACTGCTGTTTTGCTCAACCAAAATAGCCGGATTTTTTTGTGCAAATAAGGTTTTTGCCCGGTCGATGCTATCCACAGCTGAAAGTACAGGAAAGGGTTTGCCCATAACATCTTTCACCGAACCATCCACCTTCTCCTGATTTTCGATCAGCGATGCCATCAAATGGCCTTCTTCGATGCTACCAACAGCAGCTCCATTCTCTAAAACCGGAAGCTGTGATATGTTGTTTTGGCTCATCAATTTTAATGCATCACGAATGCTTGCATCGGGTGAAACACTCAGAATCCCGGTAAAGGAGCCCGATTTTATGCGCAAAATTTCGCCAACATTCGATTCAGTGATATCGAAAAAGCGATTTTCACGCATCCACTCGTCATTATAAAATTTGGACAGGTAGCGCTCTCCTGTGTCCGGCAACAAAACAACAATTGTTTCATTCTCTTTTGCCCGGGACGCGACATCAAGTGCGACAGCCAAAGCAAGACCAGCGGAACCACCGGTAAAAATGCCTTCAAGCCGCGCGAGTTTGCGAGCCGCCTGGAAGCATTGTTTGTCGTTTTTGCTTATCACTTCATCAATGACGCTAAAATCCAATGTTCCCGGTATTATATCTTCTCCGACACCTTCCACCTTATACGGATGATCCTTAACGACTTCCCTGGTGTAAAAATAATCTTTGAGAATGGATCCAACCGGATCGGCGCCAATTATTTTTACGTTAGGATTTTGTTCTTTAAGATATTTCGATGTTCCGCTAATGGTCCCGCCCGTTCCCATGCCCGCAACAAAATAATCGATTTTACCACCTGTTTGCCGCCAAATTTCCGGCCCTGTGCTGTAATAATGGGCATCAGGATTTCGAGGATTGAAGTATTGATTCGCCAAAATTGCATTCGGTGTATCTTTAACAACTTTTTTTGCCACCGAGTAATAACTTTCCGGGGACTCTGCAGGTACGCTCGTTGGGCAAACGATCACTTCGGCGCCGTACGCTTTGAGTAAACGGATCTTTTCGCTGCTCATTTTATCCGGCATGGTGAAAATGGCTTTGTAGCCCTTAACTGCCGCAATAATCGCCAAACCCGCACCGGTATTTCCAGAAGTGGCCTCGACGATCGTGCCCCCTTTTTTTAACAGGCCTTCGCGTTCGGCTGCTTCTATCATGGAAACCGCAATCCTGTCTTTCACAGAACCACCGGGATTAAAGCATTCCACCTTGGCGAGTAACCGCGATTTTATATTGCCTGTCACTTTGGAAAGTTGTATCAGAGGCGTCGAACCGATAGTCTCAAGAATGGATGAATATACATGTGGTTGCATTTCAAATGCTCCATTTATAACGATTTGTGAGGGTGATGGAAAGGCGGGCTTTGCTTTACTGAGTCTGATCAAGAATTTGATCGACAAGGGCCAGGATTACTTTTCGCACACTTCGTCCCTCATTGATATTACAGAAAATAAAAACACCCTGCTTATCAATGGGAATTCCCGATTCAAATTCTTTCGGCATACCTGGTTTATCTTTATGAACGTGTCCGGCAATGACAACGTTTGCCTTATACTGGGTCGTAAAAAAATTGGCGAATTTTTGTGCCTGGCGAAACGAGTTAACATCACCCCAGCGAAACAAGACAATATAGCCCATTATCTTTCGCGAAATCAGGTCTAATGATAACCGATCTTCCTGCGGGTATATTCCATAAAAATGGACGAGCAACTGGTCGTTAATTTTATAGCGACCAAAACTGATGTCCGGGTTGATCGTTTCAATTGGATCACACAAAGTTTTTAAAAACTGAACCCTGTCTTCACTATCTGCACCAACGATCGCAAC
>QQUM01000784.1 GCA_008501545.1 Calditrichota bacterium | reverse complement strand
TTTCGGTGCTCTGGTTGCTCGCCACCTACTGGATGCCACTCGGTGCAGGGCATGCTTTCATAACAAATCTCGTCTTTGTCGCGCTGGTGGTTGCGCTGATTCTTGGTTTTTTTTATCTGCTCGAACACTATTACCCGCGGTTGTTGCACTGGGCGTTGGCAAACAAGAAAAAATTTCTTGCCCTCCCCGGTTTCCTGTTCTTGTGGGGCGCACTCATCTGGCTGGGATTTAATGCGATGTTCGGCTTTATCGCATCCGGTTTTGATGCTATTGGATTGAATATTCGCGCAACCAAACCCTGGGCCGCAATGGCGCACACATTTCCCGGTATTGGTAAAGAATTTATGCCCGCGCTGGATGAAGGCAGTTTTCTGCTCATGCCCACCTCGATGCCGCACGCCGGGATTTCACAAAATAAACGCGTTGTGCAACAACTGGACATGCTGCTGGCGAACATCCCGGAAGTAGAACTGGCTGTTGGAAAAATGGGACGCGTCGAGTCTGCACTTGATCCGGCACCGATTTCCATGTATGAAAATATCATCAATTACAAGCCTGAATACCTGGTTAATGAAAAAGGCCACCGTGAGCGTTTTCGGGTCGATGATCAGAACCGCTTTTTTCTCATTTCCGGCGACACGCTTACCAACGAAGAGGCGATCATGCGCGACATCACGGCGCTGGATCTTGTCCCGGACGCTTCAGGAAAATATTTTCGCAATTGGCGGGATACGATTCAATCGCCGGATGATATTTGGAACGAGATTGTGGGTATTGCAAAATTGCCCGGCGTCACCTCAGCCCCTAAATTGCAACCCATCGAGACGCGGTTGGTGATGCTGCAAACCGGCATGCGTGCGCCAATGGGTATCAAAGTATATGGTCCGGATTTGCGCACCATCGAAGCGTTTGGTATGGAGCTCGAAAACATTCTCAAAAAAGTGCCTTCGGTGAAAAAAGAAGCTGTGTTCGCGGATCGCATTGTCGGCAAGCCGTATTTGCATTTGAATATCGATCGCGATGCCATCGGCCGCTTTGGATTGAACATCGAAGATGTACAGCGTGTCATCGAAACGGCGATTGGTGGCATGACGATTACCACGACCGTGGAAGGGCGGGAGCGCTTTCCTGTACGCGTGCGCTATCCACGTGAACTGCGTACCGATCCTGATGAACTGAAAAAGATCTACATGCCAACGCCAACAGGTGCACAAGTCCCGCTCGGTGAGCTGGTGCATTTCGAATATGTGCGCGGCCCGCAAGTCATCAAAAGCGAGGACACATTTCTGGTTGGTTATGTTTTGCTGGATAAAAAATCAGGTTATGCTGAAGTTGATGTGGTCGAAAAAGCGCAGCAATTTATACAGGATAAAATTGACAGCAGCGAGCTCGTTGTGCCAGCTGGTATCAGCTATAAATTTTCCGGCAGCTACGAGAACCAGATCCGCGCCGAAAAACGCCTGAGCATCGTGGTGCCGCTGGTGCTGCTCATCATTTTTATCATTCTTTATTTTCAATTCCGCTCTGTTACGACTTCGCTGATGATTTTCAGCGGTATCGCGCTGGCATTCTGCGGCGGATTTCTCATGCTCTGGCTGTACGGACAGGAATGGTTTGCCAATTTCGCACTGTTTGGCGTCAACTTGCGTGAGCTCTTTCAAATGCACCCCATCAACCTCAGCGTAGCAGTATGGGTTGGTTTCATTGCGCTGTTCGGCATCGCGACGGATAATGGTGTGCTTATCGGTACGTATCTGGACCAAAGTTTTGCCCGCAACAAACCAGCCTCCATCGACGACATCCGCAATTCCGTCGTCGAAGCCGGCAATCGTCGCATCAAACCAGCGCTTATGACCACAGCAACGACGATTATTGCGCTGCTTCCGGTGCTCACATCCACAGGCCGCGGGGCAGATATCATGATCCCGATGGCGATCCCTTCGTTTGGCGGGATGGTTATCGCAGGTGTGAGTTATTTTCTCGTACCGGTGCTGTATGCAATGCGGGAAGAACGGAAGTTGGAGGCTGGAGGTTAGATGTTGGAGGTCTGTCTATGCAACTATGGCATCTATATCGACAAACAAATATATGAGAAATATACTGTCGAACTCATTCAAATTGGAAAGATGCTTAACAAATTACATCAGAATTGGAAAAGCAAATGAATATTGGATGCAGGAAATTTGAAGTTGGAAGTTGGAAGTTAGATGTTGGAGCGTGGGAGTTGAAAAATTCAGCTGATTTCCATCATCCAGCCTCCAGCTTCCAACATCCAGCCTCCAACTGCAATGCTTTGTTTTTCAATCAAACACGGACTTTAACGATGAAAAAATTTCTCACATTTTTAAATAGCGCAATAAGGTTTTTCACAAAATATAATCCTGAGTCACACACGTTCCAGCATCTAACATCCAGCATCCAGCTTCTAATCCTGTTTAATATTTTTTTAATGCCATTGGCAACGGCCCAAACACTGGAATCCTACCTGCAATTCGCCGCTGAACACAATCCCGGATTGCAGGCGAAATACACTGCGTTTGAAGTAGCCCTGCAGCGAATCCCGCAGGTGAGCGCTTTGCCGGATCCGACATTGTCGTTTGGATATTTCATACAACCGGTCGAGACGCGTGTTGGGGCGCAACAGGCTCGCGTTGAGCTGAAGCAGATGTTTCCGTGGTTTGGCACACTAGCCGCACAAAAAGATGCCGCCGCCAAATCGGCGCAAGCACAATACCAGGCTTTTCTCGATGCACGCAACGCTTTGTTTTTTCAAGTCACGAAAGCGTATTATCCGCTGTATGAAGTCAACGAAATGCTGCGTTTGCAAAATGACAACCTGCATATTTTGCAAAGCTACAAGCAATTGGCGACCACGGCTTTTTCCAATGCCAAAGGCACGCTCGTCGATGTCATTCGCGTCGATATTATGCTCGAAGATGCGCAAACGAGTATCGCAATTTTACAGGATAAAAAAGTACCGCTGCGCACAACATTCAATAAATTGCTGAATCGACCAGCGGCAACTCCGATCGAAATCACCGACTACTTTACGATTGACACGACAATCAAGCCGGTTGCTGAAGACTCACTCTTGCTGAACAATCCACAACTGAAAGCCTTTGATCTGAAACTTCAGGCAGCACAAGCGCAGGAAAAAGTGGCATTCAGAAAAGGGCTACCCAGCTTTGGGTTGGGACTCAGCTATGTAATGATCAATGAACGCCCGGATGTGGATATTGCCGCCAATGGTAAAGACGCACTGATGCCCATGGTGTCCATGTCCATTCCACTGTTCCGCAAAAAATATAACGCCGCGGTCAAGGAAGCACGCTTGCAACAGACCGGTATTACACAACAAAAGACAAACATGGAAAATGTGCTCATCACTCGCTTTAAAAGCGCCTTGTTCGAGATGGACCGTGCACGACAGAATTATGCCTTGTTTGG
>QQUM01000723.1 GCA_008501545.1 Calditrichota bacterium | reverse complement strand
CAGCCGCACGCTTCAATAATGAAAATGAGCAACTTTTTGGAACTCACAATATTTATTGCTTTATGGGTGATGGCGACATGATGGAAGGCGTTGCCTCCGAAGCTGCCTCATTAGCTGGCCATCTTGCACTGGACAATCTCATCGTGTTTTATGATAGCAACAGCATTACCATCGAAGGCAATACTGAGCTGGCCTTTACGGAGTCAGTGAAGGCGCGATTTGAAGCTTATAACTGGAACACCCTGGAGATCGACGGCCATAATCACGATGAAATTGCAGAAGCGATCGAACGGGCACAAGCTGTTTCCGACAAACCGACATTGATTGTTACAACGACGCACATCGGTTTTGGTAGTCCGAATAAACGCGATACATCGGAAGTGCATGGTGCACCTCTCGGGGCAGAAGAATTGAAAAATACAAAGCGCAATCTGGGATTTCCGGAAGACGAGGATTTTTATATTCCTGCAGAAGTAAAACAGTTGTTTGCAAAACGCAAAGAAAAACTGCTGAAGATTTCAAATGCATGGTATGATGAATTTGCAGCATGGCAAAAAAACAATACTGCGCAAGCCGCCTTGTATGAGAACATGATGAACCGCATTGTGCCGGAAAATCTCGAACAGGATTTGATTGATGCCCTGCCCGAAGGTGATGCAGCAACGCGGGCGATTTCAGGCAAGGTGATGCAGAAAATTGCTGAAAAAGTACCGGCATTTGTCGGTGGCTCTGCTGATCTTGATCCTTCCACAAAGACTTTTCTCAAAGCTTTTCCTGCCGTGCAGGCAAACCAGTTCGCAGGGCGTAACTTCCATTTTGGTGTGCGTGAACATGGTATGGGTTCGGTGCTCAATGGGATTTCCCTGTATGGCGGTTATATTCCATTTGGTTCGACTTTCCTGGTTTTCAGTGATTATATGCGTCCACCATTGCGCATGGCCGCATTGATGCACGCGCAGCATATTGCTATATTCACCCATGACAGCATCTTTGTTGGTGAGGATGGCCCAACGCACCAGCCCGTCGAACAAATTGCCGCATTGCGTGTGATTCCGAATATGCTGACACTGCGACCGGCGGATGGGATTGAAACAGCGGTTTGTTGGGCAATGGCCTTGCGTCGGCAGAATGGACCGACTTCGTTGTTGCTGACACGGCAAAATGTATCCCCGGTTCAGCGCGAAGCAGATTTCTCAACAGAAGATATTGCAAAAGGCGCTTACACCGTTGCAAAAGCAAGTGACAACCAGCCACAGGTCGTTCTCATGGCAAGTGGTTCGGAAGTCCAGCCTGCAATCGAAGCGAAATCAATCCTTGAACAGCAGGGCGTCAGCGCTTCGGTTGTTTCCGTGCCGAGTAAAGAACTCTTCGAGCAACAACCGGTTGAATATCAGCGCAGTGTGATTCCTGAATCCGTGAAAAAGCTGGTTGTTGTTGAAGCTGGTGTTCCTTTCGGCTGGCAAGGCTATTTCCAATTGCCATTGCTGGTGATCGGTATGGACAGTTTCGGCGCTTCCGGTCCATACAAAGTTCTTGCTGAAAAATACGGTTTCACAGGTAAGCAGATTGCGGAGAAGGTGAAAGCGTTTGTTACTGCGTAACGCATAAAAGAATGTTTGTAGTTCAGAGCGAAGCTCTGACGATGGATTTCAGAGACAGCGCTTCGTCTGAACTACAAACGGATGATAAAATTCAGGATGAATGAACCAGGCTATAGATAATTCCTGCCCAGCCACACTCCAATAAATTCGTCATATTTTTTCTTTCACAAGCATTTATACATTGACATTAAATAAAAATCTTATACTTTACCCGAACCGGTTCGAATTAAATAATTCTTAATTATTTAATTACATGTTTTGTTTGAGTTTAATAATTATTGAACCGCTTTTTATTTGTATAGTTGTTGAAATTCTATGGATAAGAAAGTGAGACAGGATATGCCAACCCCATTCACATTGTACGAGGATCGTTTTTTTGATGCCGATCCAACCGTTCGTAATTTTGCCCGTGACTTGTATGCATTGGTGAAGGATGCTCCCATTATCAGTCCACACGGCCACACGGAACCTGCCTGGTTTGCAGAAAACAAACCTTTTCCCGACCCAACTGAACTCCTGCTTATTCCTGATCATTATGTTTTCCGCATGCTTTATTCGCAGGGTGTTGCTATGGAAGATCTTGGTGTGCCGACGTGTGACGGGGCTGCTGTGGAAACAGATCATCGCAAAATATGGCAAATTTTTGCAGACCATTATTACCTTTTTGCCGGAACGCCTTCAGCAGCCTGGCTGAACCATGAATTTGTTGAAGTTTTTGGTATCGACGAAAAATTGACGAGTGAATCGGCAATGCGCTACTATGACCACATCGAGGCGCAGCTCAAGAAGCCGGAATTCCTGCCCCGGGCTGTATTGGAGCGATTTAATATCGAATTGCTTTCGACAACAGACGCTGCTGAATCCCGTTTGGAACACCACAAAGCCATTCGTGAGTCCGGTTGGCAAGGACGCATCATTCCAACTTTCCGACCAGATGGTGTTACGGATATTGAACGACCTGACTGGCAGCACAATATGAATGCCCTGCGCGAAGTGACAGGTTTGGATATTCAAGATTATGCTACTTTTATTGATGCGCTGGAAAAGCAGCGTGCATTTTTCAAAACCATGGGCGCCACGGCTACAGATCACGGTGTACTAACACCGTATACAAATCGCTTGTCACCCGACGAAGCCGACAAAACATTTCAAAAAGCCCTGGCTGGCAAGTCAGACGCCGAGGATGCTGCAAAATTCACCGCACACATGCTGATGGAGATGGCACGCATGAGCAGTGAAGACGGTCTCGTTATGCAAATTCATGCCGGCTCATTGCGCAATCACAACAAAAAAGTCTTTGACCACTTCGGTCTTGATAAAGGCTGTGATATTCCACAGCAAACAGAGTTTACCAATAATCTGCGTCCGTTGCTTAATGCATATGGAAATAGTAAAAATTTCAATTTGTTGCTTTTTACCCTCGATGAATCGACCTATTCCCGCGAATTGGCGCCGCTCGCCGGTCACTACCCCGCAGTGAAACTCGGCCCACCATGGTGGTTCCACGACAGTATAGAAGGCATGATTCGTTATCGCCAGTCTGTCACCGAAACCGCTGGAATTTACAACACGGCCGGTTTCAATGATGATACACGCGCACTTCTGTCCATACCGGCACGCCATGATTTGGCTCGTCGCATGGATTGCAATTTTCTTTCGGGCATGGTCGCAAAACATATAATCGATCTGGATGAAGCGAAAACACTTATTCATGAATTGACCACTGGTTTAGTGAAAAAGGCATACAAGCTGTAATGCAGCTAAAAATCGACGACATAGCACGACTCGCTAATGTATCCAAAGCCACTGTTTCGGCTGTGATCAATGAGAAATCAGGTGTCGCAGCCAAAACTCGG
>QQUM01000063.1 GCA_008501545.1 Calditrichota bacterium | reverse complement strand
GGAAAGTTCAGTGAAGAACCAGCCACAACTTGTAAACATTAACTGCGCATTACGCTGAATTTCCATAAGATGCAGCGCTTTTTTCTCAACATTTGGAAGTGATCGGTCTTTTATGTTATTCCGGAAAAAGTTTTCCAGCGATTCGTCACAACGATTTAAAATAACGTGGATGTAGTCATCGCGTGCATTCCATAAATCGTGAAAAACGTCTGCACTTTCCCGTAAACAGATTTCTGACAATTTATCATTCAGTGTGTTAAGCGCATCGCGCAGCGGCTTGCGCCATTCCTGGGTCCAGCCGGGCTGCCCGCCTGTACTGCAACCACAGTTTCGATACCAGCGGCCGACACCGTGCGCACAACTCCATGCGGTGCCTTCACCAGGCTTCAACTCAACCTCATATTCCACTGTTGTTCGTGCGAGCGAAGCCCCGTAATTGGTTGGCGTTATATCCCGAACCGGTGCTTCCATGTTGAGTAAATAAGCCAGGCCCATGTCCCCGAATCGTTCATGATGACCATATATTTCTCCATCGGTGGCAAAGGAGACAAGCTTGGCAGCGCTGTCCGTTCCAAAGGCCGAATCGATTCGTTCAACAAATTGCGGTGCGCTGCGCAACAGGTGTTCAAAACTTATAGCGCTTGATAACGGGCCATGATAAAAAAAGATATCGACGAACTTGTCCTGTATTTTTTTGTCCTTCGAATCTCTGGCGAAACAACGGTAAGGTTGCCTGATATCAATATCGCCTTTTTGAACATTCGTCCAGTTTTTCTTTTCGCCCGTAAGCGGCCGCATACGCTCTGCCTGGTAGGGGGAAAGAATGATGTATTTCAAGTTAAATTCTGTCAGAATATTCAGCGTTGTCTGGCTTATCGCTGTTTCAGCAAGCCAGATCGATTCCGGTTCTCTTTTAAACCGGGCTTTAAAGTCAGCAATTCCCCATTTTATCTGTGTGCGTTGGTCACGTTCAGTGGCCAGGGGTAAAATGGTGTGGTTATAACATTGCGCAATCGCAGCGCCGTGGCCGTTGTGCAAAGCCACGCTTTCTGCATCTGCCTTCAGAATCAGTTCGTAGGTTGCCGGCGCATAAACTTCCAGCCAGCTTAATAGTGTTGGTCCGAAATTGAAACTGATATTTTTATAATTATTTACAATGTCGACAATATGGTTCGAGGCATCTCTAATGCGACAATTACCGTTGGGATAATAGCATTCGCTGTTGATGCGCTCATTCCAGTCATGAGATGGAAAAGCACTTGATTGTGCTTCTATTTTTTCAATCCAAGGATTTTCTCGGGGAGGTTGGTAAAAATGGCCGTGTGCAATTAAATATTTTTTCATGGGCTAACAATACAAACTTTTCGAGTTTTACACAAGAATAATATAATGATAAAAAAATCACACATTTCACTAGAAAAAGGCTTTATCAGCCCTTTATATTTTTCCAGTTTTCGCCTGTTCTTTTACATTTCTATACTGAAAAAAAAACTATGTAACTAAAAATTTCACCCTGTTTCAACATCGAACACTTGCACTTTCAACAGTCATGTAAAAAGTGTAGATTCAGGCAGGATTTTTATATATTTCAGCAGGCAGGAAATTGAATTTTTCATGGCATTATGATTGCTTTTCTTTTTGCTTCATGATGAATACAAAAAATTAATGGATTAATGACGAATGAAAAAAACACTCCCCGTTCTCCTGCTCACACTTTTTGCTTCTGTTTTGGTGGCGCAGCCCCTATACAATCCAGGCGGTCGCAGCCTGCTGCATTTACAATCTGCCTGGGTACTGGAAAAAAGCACACTCACGTTGCAAACAAATATGTCATCCTATTATAATACAGTTATTGTTCCCTCAAATTCTAATGGGCCAGTTGGATCAACATTCTGGCAAAGACAGGCTTTTCTCGGGGCCAATTATGCAACTGGCAAGTACATTGAGTGGGGACTTGCCTACAACATTTACCAGGATACACAAGACACAAAAAAATACACAAATGCTTCCACCCTCGATTTAAAAATGAAAATCGCCAGCGTGGGTGGCTTGCGAAACCACTTCCGCCTTGGACTTGTCACCAATATTTTGCTTCCTCTCGGTGATCACTACAATATTCCATTTGAACCTTATACCAGCGGTACAACGCAATTTGGCTTTACCGGTCTGTTGTCGTACTCGAATGACTTGCTCATTCCTGAGGCCGGTTTTAATTTTCATCTAAATGCTGGAATTATTCAACATACAGACAAGGACCAAACCTTAACAAACGCAGCATCTGATACATTTACCGTCGAGGCTGCGACAAGAGAATTGGCCTACGGTGCGGCATTCGTATTTCCATCAAATCAACTGGATATTGGTTTGGAAGTGTTCGGTCGCGCGTTTGCAAGTCAACCGCCTGTAACCGCATTCGGCAGGGAAGATTATCTTTATTTAACTCCTTTTCTCAGCTATCGGTTTAACCGGCGGTTCTCTTTCAAGGTTGGTGTAGATATCAGGCTCCTGAAAGACGATGATGAAACACAATATGCAAATACACCTGTGCAAGTTCTTCACAACAATCTTCCCAATTATCCGGGATGGCGTTTGCGGTCGAGCTTTAAATTCTACATTACCAAACCGGAGCCCCGCTCAATTCGAAAGACATTTGCCGTCTCTGAACCGGTAAAAGATTTTGGTGACTTCGACGAAGACTCACCCGCAACATTGCAGGATCGGTTGGTTCGTGAGCGGAGAAAGACGGAGATCGTTGAGGAAGATCTTGAACGTGTTCGTCATAACCGGCAAAAGATGGAAATGGAATTAAATAATCTGAGAAATATTTTGCATGGGGATGTTATTGAGGCGGAACAACCAAACAACTCCACGAAAGTGGATGAAGTGACGACACGTAAAGACGGTGAATAAACAAGGACTTTTAAAAAAAAGCGGGATGAATTTTCATCCCGCTTTTTTTATACTCTTTTATAATTTGCGATGGCCTTGTTGATATAACCCCCGACTTCCGAGAGGCTTATACGTTTTTGTTCCATTGAATCGCGGTCACGTAGTGTAACGCATTGATCTTCAAGGGTATCAAAATCGACTGTCAAACAGTACGGTGTACCGGCCTCGTCCAAACGGCGGTATCGTTTTCCGATAGATCCCTTCACATCATATTCAACTTTAAACAAATCATTTAATTCTTCTTTAAGTTTTAGTGCAACTTCAGCCAGTTCCGGTTTTTTAGTTAAAGGAAAAATGCCGACCGTAACCGGCGCCAGTTTCGGATGCAGCTTCAGCACAGTTCGCTTTTCTCCCTTTACTTCTTCCTCATGGTAGGCATCGGACAATGTCATCATAATGCAGCGATCCAAACCGATGGAGGTCTCAATGACGTAAGGAATGTAACGTTCCTGGGATTGTGGATCGAAGTATTCGAGTTTTTTACCGCTAAACTCCGAGTGCTGGCTTAAATCGAAATCCGTGC
>QQUM01000357.1 GCA_008501545.1 Calditrichota bacterium | reverse complement strand
CATCCAGCATTTCCTGGGCGCTGAGCTCCCTGTCGCTGCGGCGTCTCGATTGCGGTCTTCTTTCATTGAACATATCTGCCACATTAATACGGATTAGATATTCAGGGAACTTGAGTCGTTTGAATTCTTTCATGTTGCTCAAGCTTAAATTTTGCATCTCACCATGAAACAGCCGAATCTCAAGAATGCCTGTTTTCTCATTCGCCCAAATACGCGCAGAATCAGCATTTATCGTTGAAATAGCCTGCAAATTGCTGTAATCGTTGATCATGACTTCCCGCACCAGGGATACGCTGCCGCTATCAACTTTTTCTGAAACCAGCATGCTGATGTTGGTTAAATCATCGAACCAGACGCCGGGTTCGATGCGCATTGCCGGCTTTTTATTCCCCATGTAGCGCATTAGTTGGCTTAAACGGTGATTGGAATGGGGAAGGACATTGTTGTTGAACCACACCAGTCCCATGGCCAACAAGACGGAGGCGATCAGTGTCGGGCGCAGGAGACGTAAAAAGCTGATGCCGGTCGCTTTCATCGCTGTAATTTCATTGTCTGCACTCATGCGGCCGTAAACCATCAAACTTGCTGTTAAAGTCGCCATGGGTATGGAAAGCGCAACAATCCAGCCAAGACTTAAAATGAAAAATTCGATAATTAAATTGGCTGGCAATCCCTTGCTGAGAAATCGGTTCAACTCCTTGAATAAAAGATTTAAAATCCAGATCAGGGATATGATCGAAAAACTAAAGAAGAAGGGGCCGATATGTTGGCGCAAAATATATCGAGAGAGAATTGACATCTTATTATTTTAAATACAATAAAAGGACTAAATAATCTGATGGATCGCGATCGTCGCAATACTTTAACACGTTATGTTACATAATAAATTTGCATGTTTCCATCTGCAATCTAAAGCCCGAGAATATACAAAACACTTGTTCCAGCTCCAATGGTAAATATGAAATATTGTAAAAGCAAATATTCCCGGAACCGGAAAATGCCGATAAGCGTATGAAGTGAGTGCGTTGTTGCCAATATTTTTTCTTGAAATTCAGTATGTAAAGTATTAGTTTCAGCTTCGCTTAGGCCAGAAACCTTTAATTTAAATCGGAGCAATTTATAGAATTATTGTTACATGACGAATCGATATGTAAATTCGATGTTCTTTTTTGCGGTGAATGTTTGAAAATCTTTACAGATTTTCATTCTCCATTGGAGATCTTCAAGTAGAATAAAACAAAACCTGAATCTTATGAATTCCTGGTTGATGGCGAATGGAGTCAGGTTGTATTTGCTGTTTTGATTCTTTCAAACTATTTTCTGCATTCCGCTCTGAAAAAGTAACAAGAGTAATCCGGTATTTTAAGGGTTTATGGCGTTTTTATGAAATTTAAATCTTCACTTTTGACAGTATTTCACTGTCTACTTCTCCTTTTCATGTTTTCGAGCATCAATTCCAGTCTCTATTCGCAACAGCCAACCGGCTTTCAGGAAAGCGACAGTGGCTTTGTGCGTTTTGACGTCAAGTTTGATTTGGATCCACGCACACCGCTGAATAAAGAGACGGCGAATCCCGGGCTTTCGATGGCCGGCTATTTAGGTGGCTTCGTCTACAATAAACCGAGCAGTATTCAACATAAAACGCAACTGGACAGCACCGGAGATAAGCTCGCAATCACCCAGACTTTGCACGATGTCCCGGTGACGTTACCCCGCTATATTACACTCGAAGAATACAATCAAATCGAAAGCCGGAAACGTGTTCGCGAAAACTGGCAAAGGACTGCAGTTACAAATGTTATCGATGGGCCAGCCGGGCGCCGCCGTGGTCAGGGTGGATTAAATATTTCAATTCCTGTTCCCATAAAGAGCAAAACATTCCAAAAGATTTTTGGTGGCGACAAGGTTGGCCTCAACGTGCAGGGTGATATCAGCATAAAAGGTGGATTTCGCAATGAAGACCGCAGTGAAGCGAAAACATCATTGGCGCAGGGGAACAACACCAATTTTAAAATGAACCAGACACAGCGTTTTACTGTAACCGGGAAAATCGGGGAAAAAGTAACGGTGAACGTGGATCAGGACAGTGAGCGCTCCTTTGATTTCGATAACAATCTGAAGCTGAACTACACAGGCTTTGATGATGAAATAATTGAAAGTATCGAGGCAGGAAATATTTCACTGGCGCTTCCTGGAACTCGCTTTGTGCGCGCCAGCGGTGGAAGTGCCGGTTTGTTCGGGATTAAAACCAAGATGAAGCTCGGCGATTTGGAAATGACGATTGTCGCCAGCCAGGAAAAAGGCGAAAGCAGTGAATTGAGTATTAACGGTGGCGCGGCAAGCAATACGAGCAGCATCAAGGACCTCGATTTTAAAGAATTCACCTACTTCTTTCTCGATTCGACATACAGAGAAAACTACCAGAACTATAACAGCAAGTGGTTGCGATACGCCATCGAGGATCCGATCAGCCGGATCTATGTTTACAAATCAACGACTGACTTCACACAAACCGGGCTTGTAAAAGGCTGGGCGCTCCCTGATCCAACCGTAAAAAGTGACACGTTGAATGCCGGTTCAAAGGAATATTTTACCGGTAGTTTTATTCCACTTGAAGCACAATTGGATTATTTTATCGAAACCGATATGGGTTACATTTATATGGCCCAACCCGTGCAGAGCGGTGAAGTACTGGCAGTTGCATACGAGACGGCAAGCGGTGTTATTGTCGGGGATGTGAATTATGATCCGGACAGCCAGGAGCCTATCTTTTTAAAGATCATCAAACCCCAAAGCCCGCACCCGGATGATGCACATACCTGGGATTTGTCATGGAAAAATGTTTATAATTTGGGTAGCCGGAATATTCCCCAGGAAGGCTTTTCCATTCGCATTATGTATCAAAGTTCGACGGGAAATGAGGAAGCCGCCTCAAGCGGGGAAACCTATTTAAATATTTTCGGGCTCGATAATTACGATGAAAACGGGGGTTCAACACCGGATGCCAAGATCGATTTGGATCCATACCTCGTAAATTTATCACGTGGTGAATTGATCTTTCCTCACCTGGAACCATTCAATCCAACAACACTTGGTGGTGATCTGAATGAAGAAACTCTGCTGAATGATGATTTGCGCACGCCTGAAATTTATGAATTGGAACGGACGGCAACGGCAAGGCGATCCGCCACAAAATTTATTATTGAGGTTGAATCCCAAAACAAAAGCTCCACATATCAGCTCGGTTTTAATGTTATCGAAAATTCGGAAAAGGTTATTGCAAATGGACGAACGCTGCAACGCGGTATCGGCTATACCATCGAATACATGTCTGGAACATTGACAATACTGGATGAAGCCGCAACAGCACCGAGTGCCAAGCTGGACATCACATATGAGCGAAATCAGTTTTTTCAGCTCGACAAAAAGACGATGCTCGGCGCCCGAGCTGAATACAAATTCGGCGAGGATCATTT
>QQUM01000566.1 GCA_008501545.1 Calditrichota bacterium | reverse complement strand
GGGAGATTTTCTGCTCATTAATTACCTCGTGTCCTGCGGTTCTTGATAAGGTAATACATGAGAAGATGCTGAGCAAACTGTTAAGTTAGATCAACCAAAAAAGTACCAAAGCTTGTGAACCAATACAAAACCATTTCTCTATTGTTTCTGTTAAAAAATGAATCCGCAAAATTAATTTGTTATATTTTAGCTGTAATTGAACAGCTCTACATAAATAACTTAAAAAATTTCAAACATGAATTGAAAAACTATATAAGAAATACCATTGAATCCGACATTATGAATGCTTCAAATCGTGAATCAACATTTGAAGTTGTCTGGTTAATATTTTTTTCGAGGTATTTAAGCCTTGGCATTACTAATTTTAGAGAATTCGTAAAAAATAATGCTGTAAAAGAGAATAAATTTTATAAATCTGTAATTACGAGTCAACAACAATTTTATAGAAATTCAGGCATTAAATTATTTAGAAAACCAAAGGATTGTAGGGAAACGAGTTTAATGGAACAACTTTCTGTATTTGATTAGATTAGAACTAATATATTAGGAATATGATATTGATTTTATTCTTAATATTTTTTCTAAAAATTTATGCTCAAACTGAAAAAGTTGACCGAAATTTAACTCAGTTTTTGTATGAGGTAATTTGTTCAAAGACTGACAGGTTTCGAAACCTTATCAGCGTTTTTGCTTACAGGTAGAGTTTAGTCGGCAGGTACACAACTGCCGACCGGAACCTGCAAAAAATGCATTATAAAGCTGAGCCTTGTAAAAATTGTATATTTGTGAATACAGGTTTTTATAATGTTTCGCCACCTTCCCGTCCTTTGCTGTGTTTTTCCCAGCCACCGGTCATTTTGCCGATTTCCAACAAACTTTTGGCGGCGTATTCAAATTCCTGCAAACTGATGCAGTGCAAATCTTTCGAAAGCCGCACGAGATAACGCAACTTCTCCAAGCCGACATTTGCCTGACGCAGGTGATGACTTTTCTTGCTGCCATACTGCGCTTCAATAAATTTTTCAAGAATGTCCAAGGCCGTATTGATTATTCGTTCACCAAGCGTGTATTTGTACTTTTTCGGATATTTTGCCAGTTTATCCATATACCAGACGATGAACTCATAAAGTTTAGGAAGTATTGTCACTTCCGGAGGTGATGCTTTCTTTTCCATTTTAGATACATCCAATTTTTTAAAAAAAATTCTCTCCTTTATCAAGACCCTGAGGATTCGTTTGCGCACTCTTCTCGTATTTGCCATACCAATCCTGACACCATTCCCATACGTTACCGGACATATCATAGAGCCCAAACGCGTTCGCCGGAAAAGTGCCGACCGGCGTTGTTTTGCCGCGGTATTCACCCACGCGGGAATAGGATCGTTTATACGTCTTGCTTGCATTAAAATTGATTTCCGCGGGATCCGCAATATCTTTACCGTTGCCAAAACGCACATTTTTGCCACCCTCACGTGCTGCATATTCCCACTCCGCTTCGGTCGGTAACCGGCAGCCGAGCCAACGGCAAAACATGCTCGCCTCGTACCAGTTGACATAGAGCACCGGCTGTTCATCATCATCCGAGTATTCGTTGCTTCTATTTTTGTGTTCAGGATCAAAGCGTTCATAGAGAGCATTGGTTACGGCAAACTTGTGGCATAAAAAAGCATCAAGAGTGACTTCGTGTTGCATTTCATCATCGTCACGACCTTCTTCGTTTTCCGGACTGCCCATAATGAAGGTGCCGGCAGGAACTCGCACCATGTCTTTGGCAATCCATTTTTTGTAGCGCTGTTCTGCACCGGCGTCGAGTTTGTTAAACACAATGTTTTTCGCTCCGGGAATGGCAGCGCGCTCTTCTAATAATTGCACACCCCGGTAAAGCACTTCACCGTTGGTTTCGTGGTTGAAAAGTTCGCCCAGGCTTTCGACAATTTTGGCATCATCGCTGATTTTTTCCGGCAGGCTTTTTACCAGTTCAATACGCTCATCCACTTTGGCATTGCCCAATAAGGTTTTAATCAGCTCCGGTTCCACAACGCGGTCCATGTCGGCAAAGCAGCGCAGCGCCAGTGCGGTATCCTGCTGCCACAGGTTTTCAAAAAACTGCGTGCCTTCTTCAACGCTTTTAATCTGTGCCGCATAAAGGCGCAGCGGTTCTTCCCATTTTGCCTGCTCTGCGAAACCCAGCGCTTCACTTTGGCTGTGCTCACGCATTTTGCAGGCGACGTAATATTCAAAAAATGTGCGGTGCACGAAGAAGTAGCGGTCATCGCTTTTTTGCAGCAATCCGCTGTTCTCACAGATTTCACGTAGCAGGTGATCTTCATTCACATTTTGTTCCCGTTTTGCCAGGGTTGCTGCCATTTGTTCTGTAAGCGAAGCGTAAGGGAATTCGTCCAAATCTTTGGTGAAAAAATGCCAGACGAGATCGTTGAGCACAGCCTCTTTCAGGTTTCGACTAAAGGCATTTACTTTGGGAATTTGTCTTTCATCATACAGAGTCAGCAATGTCATCGTGCATTTTTGGTAAAGCTCGACCCGGCGTCGTGGTAAATCGTGATCCTTTTCAAAAATAAAACACATGATCGAAAGCAGGAAAGGATTCTGCGCCAGCTCATGCATGCGTTCGTTGGCGGTAATAAGTTGTGCCAGGTCCGTAGGTTCTGGCTTGAACCATTCCTTAACAAGTGTGGCAATTTCTGCATCCGGTAGTTTATCAATTTCAAAGAGCAGGTAGGGCACTTCGTTGCTTTGAAAACCTGCTTTGCGTGAAGTGATAATCACCCGGCATTCTTTATGACCAGCAATGAACGCGCGAATGCAATCTGTAACTTTGGTGTAGGTATCACGACTCACTTCATCGAGGCCATCGAGCAGAATCAAGGCTTTGCCCTGTTCAATGTTTTTTTGCGCTACTTGCTGCATAGCGCTGCCAATGATGTGTTTTTCCACGCTGGCGAGCAGATAGGTTTGCAGCGGCTCATTGCTTTTGCTATAGTCTGCCAGTTTCACGAAAATGGGCAGCAGTCCGTTATCTATTTTGCTTTCACGCAATGCCAGATAATGCAGCATGGTGGTTTTACCCATTCCCGGCTCACCCAAAACCACCGCAACTTTTTCCGGCAGGGTCAGCAAGTCTTCAGCTTTTAAAGTACGGCTATAGATTTTTTCGAAATCATGCACATCGTCCGGTTTTCCGGGTTTGCAGTGTATTTTCGCCTCCGGATCGGCATGCACTGTCAGCGGAATATAAATGCTGGTCATATCAAAACTGCGTTTGAATCCGATCATGCTCAGTGTAGCGTATTGTTCGGCCAGGGCCGACAAATAAGCTGGGCGAGGGTCTTCTCCGGCCGGGAGTGTCTCTTTGCGCAGTTCGGGCCGGTTCTCCGCCAGCCAGTTGCTCAAGTCACTGATGATATTGCGTTCCAAATGCAGAGGTTCTTTAAATTGTCCGCGGACATGTTTTTTGGCA
>QQUM01000611.1 GCA_008501545.1 Calditrichota bacterium | reverse complement strand
GAATTGACTTCCATCATCTAGTTCGCCCCAGATCAAACCTTTGGGTTGATGATAAAAGACTGTCTTGATTTTATTCTCTGCAGCAAGGGCATCCAACTCGGCAAACGAAAGCGCACCATCAGTTGATTCCGGCATGTCGCCGTCAAAAGTGAATACGATGTTCGCCATATACGTTCCGGAAATGTGATCATTCATAAGCTCATCTGCATGGCGTAATGGGTGCCCTGCCTTAAACCACTTCACGGGATTGTCATTGATTTCGATCATTGAGATGCCAAAAGCTGATACGATGAAAAGCACTACAGTGATAACGACCACGGATTTGCTATAATTTTGTGAAATACGCTGCAAAACGCGGCTGATTTTACCCAACAAATGATGCTCGCTATCGTCGGCATGACCGAAGTCTTCAAAAGTCTTTTCGCCCATCAGCACGAGATATGCAGGTAAAAAAGTCACGGAAAGTAACCAGGAGAGGGCAACGCCAACTGCGACAAATGTTCCAAAAATCTGCACAGGTGGAATAAAGGTCAGGATCAACGAAACGAATCCAACAACTGTTGTGACCGAGGTAAACAGAATCGGCACAAACAAGGTTTCGTATGTCTGCAGGATTGTCGACTTTAGCCCGGTACCTTCTGAATAGCGTTTATGAATCGATGAAATGACATGTATCGAGTTAAGTACGGCGATCGGAAAAAGAAAGATCGGAATCATCGAACTCATGATGTGTACCGTAAAACCGGTTCCGATAAGCAAAAACATCGTCCAGGTAATGGCCAAAATGGCGAGTACCATTGGTGCAAAAATGACTTTAAGCCGGCGGAAAAAGACAAACAGCAGGATGAAAATAACCAGACCGGCAAGCGGCGCAGAAACACCCATTTGTTCAAACATGTATTTTCCGAATGTATCCTGCGCAACCGGAATACCGGCCACAATATATTCACCAACTGTTTTTTCCTCAGTCCCAAAGAATGGTTTTCCTTCGACTTCAATCGGTGTCAGGTATTTATCAGCTAAAATTTTCAGGACCTGGCTCAAATTATAAGCCACTTTTTTGCTTTTAACCGGTACGTATATACCAATAACTTTGCCAACAACCGAGGCGAGCTTCCCTTTGATCAAGGGATTCATATCGATGCGATTTTTTATCTCGTTCGCACCTTCCTGTGTTGTTGGCGCCTCTGCCATTAAAGTTTTGATGACAAGTGAACCGGTTTCGCCATTGATGTCTTCGATCTGATTCAATGCCATCAGATCCTTAAAAATAAGACCGTTGCCTTCGACAAGCTCGTGCTCATCATTTTCATTCAACACTTCATATTCAGCCGTCAGATTAACATGGAACGTATCACCCTTTGCATCGATAACGTATTCATTGTTTTCCAGGGCGAGAATTTCATCAGTGATATCGTTGACAGCCTGTAAAATTTCAGGTGTAAATACCCCGTTGCTACCGGGATGATAAATTCCCATAGCAACCATATCAAAAAGTTCAAACTTCTGTTTTGTCAAATTATGAAAGGCACGCACATGTTCTTTTTTGTCGAGCATGTTTTCAGCGTCTGTATCAATAATGCCTCTGGGATTTGTTATAACACGGTTAACAACAAGCGCTGCGGTTAAAAGCGTAAAAACCACAAGAAGCGCCATAACCGTTTTAGGCTTGTTAATTGCAAATTTGATTAAAAAAGTTTTCATAGATTCTCCGTTTAATTTTAAAAACAACTATATTACTTGATTGGAATATAATCATATTACTTGCTTTCGTCAAGACTTTTTTTATATTTTATAGAATTGAATTTAATTTTACATGAAATATATCACAAAGAAAGGCGTGAACATGGACTTTTCAGACGATGCTCTGCTCGAACTTCTCGCAAATCAATTTAAATTACTTTCGGATGCAAATCGCCTGAAAGTGCTTACTTGTCTTAAAGAAGGTGAGAAAAACGTCTCCCAGATTATAGAAGAAACCGGATTAAAACAGGCGAATGTCTCAAAAATACTGATTTCAATGGCACAAACCGGGGTCGTTGCCCGTCGAAAAGAAGGCAACAGCGTGTTCTATCATATTGTCGATGATTCAATTTTTGATTTGTGTTCCCTGATGTGTTCGCGATTGCAGAATAACATGGCGGATTATTCAAAACTGGCAGCCGTTAAGAATCCGTTTATCCACAGTGTGAAACCAAAGAACTAAATAATAATTAGAACCTTGTTCCCTGATCACACGAATAGTGCGTTGGTTCGTATTCAGTCAAGTTTCAATGTCATTCTGTTAAGAAGTTTTATGTCATTCAGGAGGAATCCATTTAGAATTTAGCGAGATTTTTTGAACCTAGATCAACTTGGTTTCTGAATAGTTCCCTCCTGGATGACAGCATGTCGCGCTTATCTTAGTGACTTTGAGTCAAGTTTGATTTGTCAAAAAAATTCGTGTAGATTCGTGCAATTCGTGGGCAAATCGTTTTAAAAAATTGTTTATTGCTTCGTAAACTGGCGTCCCGGAAGGAAAGGTATTTAAAATGAAAAATAAGGCAGGCTTAAAAAAGACAAGATACAGCCTGGTCAATCCATAGTCGTGTTCGAAATCAAATTCATATTCAATCCTGGAATATTTAGATTGTGACCACTCACATCTATATGAAAAATTAATTTCATTCCTTTATCATCATCGATTTCATCTCCGGCTCCAGCATCAAAACAACATTCAACAATTCCATTCCATCTGCCGGCTGCATCTTGAAGTTGTTCTAATTTTCGGCATATTTCATCAGACCTTTTGTGAAGTTACGCTAACACAACTTCACATCGCTGTCCACAGTTTCAATATATATGTCCTTAAGTCAATCCGGTTTCTGCGCTTTCCAGTAACGTACCGGATGGCTACTGAATTTACCGCACATTTTGATTATTTTCATACCTAAAATCCGCGATGGGATAAAGTTGTCGTTATTCAAACTCATAAAATTAAACTGTGCACGGTAGTACTCTTCACAGCTTGATTTTGTGAGTTTGATTCCTAAAACGTCATGCCGGTTTGCGTTTTTTGCAATACCGGCATCTCCCTGAATAACCCTGAGTGTTTTGGATTTATGAAATATCAAGTATGTTGCTCGCACCAAAAGATTCCGGTATTCTGCTGAGAAGCGCAGAAACCGGAATGACGCGATGAACGACTCACATTTTTAGGTGTGACAGAGTACTCGTATGCTTACCATATTTGCCAGTACTGGCTGCGCGCTCCGCTTCGACGCGTGCGGTTTTCGCAGGTTGTAATGGTTTGACACCATACTCAACCCGGCGGGCAAAAACCAAAAAAGCCGTATGGCCGACCATACGCTGGCTTGGTCGCACGCTGACATTATCATCCTTCCACTCGCGCTCCAATGTCTCAATAATCTGGATTTGAATAAAACACCGTAACCGGTTCAGCGCGTCAAAACATGTTTTGACCTGCAGAATGGTGGG
>QQUM01000376.1 GCA_008501545.1 Calditrichota bacterium | reverse complement strand
GTATCGTCGATGTGCTCTTGCTTCTCCTGATTTTTGGCATAACTGTCCTGTTTCATGATTTCCCGGAGGGCATAGAGCAGGCCGGTATTTTCATTTTTGTCGGCGCATTTTCGCTGGTCATTTTTATTATTTTCCTTTTACGTAAAACGCGCCAGACGATGCGTTTTGTCTGGTGGCTCACCTCGCCTTTGCCGCAAAAAGTCAAAAAGAAATTGTATGTCATGATACGATCCTTTTTGCAGGGATTTGAGGTGCTTGGCAAATCGGATCACTATGGAATTGTATTCATTCAAAGCATTTCGCTCTGGCTTTTTTATGCAGGAATCGTCTATGTCACGTTCTTTGTTTTTGATATAACACCCGAGCATGCCTCGTTGATGATCGCAAGTCTGGTACTGCTGGTGATGGTGAGCATTGGCATTATGATTCCAGCATCACCGGGATTTGTCGGTACATATCATTATTTTTGTGTACAAGGCCTTGCTCTCTTCGGTGTCGGTGCGAATGATGCATCGAGTTTTGCAATCATTCTCCATATCTCCAATTATATACCAATGACGTTGCTTGGATTTTTCTATTTCTGGAAAGAAAATCTGCATTTCAAAGACGCTCTCGATAAAAACGAATCAGAAGAATATCCCGATCAGCCGCAAGAACAACAAGAAATCCTGAAACCGTAGCGTGTGAATTCTGATGTGGATTTCAACGCGATAATTCTACTTCTTAAGCCTGCTACCACGGTGGGTCGTTCATATTGTCACTGTGTAATTTGACATTGCACGTTTTTTTTCTAGATTTATACCGCGAGCACTACAAACTTATTTTTTGAATACCTTATGAGTGATTTTCACGACGAAACCTATCTTTTTGTCTATGGAACCCTGTTGAAGGGAATGCCCCGATCTGCCTTTCTATACCAATCGAATCGGGCAGAGTTTGTGGGGGAAGCAACGATTCAGGCACGATTATATGATACCGGCTCATTTCCCGCAGCAGTCATACCCGAACCCGATAATATAAAACCCGGCGATGTGCTCCATGGTGAAGTGTACCTGCTCCATGAGCCCTGGACAGTGCTCTCGACATTGGATACAATTGAAGGGTACAATGCGATACATCCACAGCGCAGTTTATTTCAGCGTACGACATGTCAGGCACACAACGGGGAACAAAGCCGGGAAGTACAGGTTTACATCTACAATCAATCAATCGACGGACTGAAATGCATTGAATCCGGCTCTTACAGGGAGTATGTTGCTGGAAAGAACAGTGAGAAGCTGAATGAATAGGACGATTCATTATATACTTATTTTTATTATTTTTTCATCCCTTATGGCATGCCGGAAATCGGTGGCGGACAGGCAGGAAGACCGGCTTCGTAAGGCCGACTATTTTTCGAACATCTTCCGCCTTGAAAAAAAGATTGTGCTGCAATTTCCATCCCGTGTTGCACCGGCATCAATCTTGGACGCCATCCTGCTACGGAACGGCATGATTTGTGTGTTGACGAGTGGAGCGAAAAACGGCGCCTATTTTTTCGATGTCGATGGTGTTTTCAAGAAAGAAATAAAACCACGCGATCGATTTATCAGAGAATTTGGTCAGCCGTGGCAAGTTGAAAGCGACGCTGATGAGAATATCAGTATTTTGGATCTTCGCCGGCACAAGATTTTCGTATTCAATTCCGATGGTGAATACCAGCGTATAATCGATGCCCCGAAAACGGCGTCATCTTTTAAAATCTCCTCTGCGAATAACTATTTTTTTAATTCACCGGTTTCCACGGATGAAACGACGATATTGGTTGCTGATAAAAATGGCTCGCCCATTCGCAGTTTTTCTTTGATGCCGCCGAATATTCAGGAAATTTTGTACTATAAAACGATCGTGCCCGATCGACCGCTTGTGACACTGAATACAGCAGGCGAGATTTTCCAGGGATTTCCGATAACAAATACAATCAATAAATTTAATTCGGATCTGCATTTCGTTGGATCATTTCAGCATGCGCTGCGACGCTACAATGCGCCGGATGTCGCGGCCTGGAAAAATGCGGTAAAAAGCTCGAACCGGGAAAAAGAGTTTAATCGACTGTTGAGTCAGACAACGCTGTTTACTGGTTTGTATTGCTTGACGCCGAAAGTGATCATGGCCGAGTTTATGAACATCGCAGATTATCATCCGCGCTATTTAAGCTTTTTTACAACCGATGGCGAATATATTAATGGTGAAATCAACTTCGACAAAGATGAATTTGGCAAGCTGTTGCGAGCCGAAAATGAACGTCTGTTTTCATGCCGAATTGAAAAAGTTGGCAGAACTTCTCAATACAATTTGTATGTATTTCTCATTCCACGACTTTAAATTGGAGGACACCACCTTGCGAAGGTATTTTTACGGGTTGATCCTTTTTACATTTTTTCCGGCTTTGCTGACCGCCCAGTTTAATTTTGAACGTAAAAATGACAGCTTTGCATTTGAACCGCCGAAAAAAATATCCTATTACAGCCATCCCCATTTCAATCGAGTTGAGGGGCTGAGCTTGCAGGCCGGCCTCAAATTTGTCCCTTTTCAAAATGATTTTACGATACATACCGAACTTTGGTATGCCACCAGTATGGATGCAGATGAAGCATTGCAGTACCAGATCAGCTTTGAAAAAGGATTTAAAATTCCGAATGCACTTTTTGTTGGCGCACATTATTTTGATAAAATTGCAAGCCCGGATGATTGGGTGAATACCGATTATGAAAACAGTCTTGCCGGCCTTTTTGCCCACAGAGACTATCGCGACTGGTACCGCCAGAACGGTGGGATGGTATTTTTTGATCTGCGATTGCGGGAAACACACACCATTCGTTTTGAAGTGAACCATGTCGACTTTGAAATTCTCGATGTACTCCCCAATGCCGACTGGAGTCTTTTTTCCTGGGCGCACGACAGAACATTTGCGCCCAATTCCATTCGCCACCCATTCCTGAGTTTTGCAGAAGGTTCGGAAACTGCGTTTCGCGCGATGTTCGCTCTCGATAACCGGGATAATCCAATATTTCCAATGAGCGGTTGGATGCTTGAAACCATTTTTGAAAAAACAACCGGTGATTTCGAAACCAACGGTTTGTTCAGTACGCTGAAATATTTTCGCACTTCCTTTGGCAACCAGCGCTTGCAAGCCAAGCTCATGCTTGGAAGTCGCACCGACGCCTGGGCAGCTCAGCATCTGATGGGACTCGGTGGTCCCGGTACGCTGCGTGGTTTTGAGCCAAAGGAATTTTACGGTGACCGGTTGTTGCATGGTTCTGTCAATTATTATTTCGGAGGCGATGTTCTGCAAAACCTGCCACTGGCATTCATCCCGTTCTGGGATACATTTTCCCTTGGCGTGTTTGTCGATTTCGGTGATGCCTGGCTGGCAAACGGCATGGCATATCCCGGATCAGCAAACACAGGAAAATCGAGTGCTGGACTCCTTGATTTTGATAAATTCTCATCCAGTAATGCCCACGCATCTCCGGGACTCTCTTTGCTTATCGCCGAAGGTTTGATGCGGTTTGACTTTGCAAAACGTACGGAAGGCGATGGCGGATGGCAGGTCTATTTTCATTTATTGGGAAAATTTTAATCAACTGGATAACGATGCAAAAAATCAGGATTCACTTCATTCAGATAGCGAATAAACAACTCGCTTGCTTCATATTTGTTCTGCTTGTCTTTGCATTCGTTCCAGCCGGGTTATTCGCGCAGGAGTTTGAGAAACCATCCCTTTCGCAACCCTATCACATCACGGAAATCGTGATCCATGGCAATAAAAAGACCCGCCCGAGCGTGATCTTGCGTGAAATGCGCACACAGACTGGCGATACGGTGACAATCGAAGAATTGAATTATGATGCCCGCCGTGTGGAAAGTCTGGGCCTTTTTACCCGCGTTGAATTTTCACTTGAAGAAGTGGATATCGGCAGTAAATTACGCATCGATGTGACCGAGCAGTGGTACCTTTTCCCCTGGCCTATTTTTTATTTTAATGACAGGGAGTATAAATGGGAAAAAGCTTCGTACGGCATGAGTGTTTTGCACAGTAATTTCCGCGGCAATGCAGAGCTTTTTTCCGTAGCAGGGTGGCTTGGGTACAATCCCGGGGCTTATCTCATCTACAGTATTCCCGCCATCAATGGCAATAAAAGCTATTTTTTGAGCTCACAATTTTATTATTACAAACTGCGCAGCAAAACGTTCGAGCTGCTCGACGAAGAAATCGATGAAAAGCAATTTGGCGGCTCCCTGGCACTGGGCTACCGCATTAATCTTGAAAACAGTGTGCAGTTGGCAGTGGGTTATTCACGGATAAAATATGACCCGGCAGTCATGGGACAAACCTTACATCCGGCGGGCCGCGACAATTTACCCTCGCTCAGTCTAACGTACACACGCAATACACGCGATCTGGCGTGGTATCCATCGCAGGGTTCATTTTTGAGTGCCTCCTACCAGAAAATCGGCTTCTGGAATGATGCGTATGTTGATTATCGTCAGGTAACACTGGACGCCCGTACATATTTTACCGTTTACAAAAGTGTGATACTGGCGGGTCGATCTGCACTCCTTTTGAGCGATGGACAGATCCCACCGTACAACCGTGCATATTTCGGCTACAGGTTGCGCATTCGTGGACGGTTCTCTGAACGGTATGAGGGGGAAAACCGGGTACTTTCCTCTGTTGAATTGCGCTTTCCAATACTCCCCGTGCGCTATATACAGGTTGAAGAAGAAACGCTTGGGAATTATGGGCGAAATTTGAAGTTTGGGATAAGCGGTTCGGTGTTTCTCGACATGGGCTCTTTGTGGATTCAGAAAGCCAATATTGAGCGCTATCGGAGTGGGGAGATGTTTATTTCCAGCGGTCCTTTTGGCCTGCAAACACAGCCTGAGAAATGGGTGCATGGATTTGGCGCCGGATTAAATGTGCACCTGCCGTATGTGAACATTGTACGAATGGAACTCGGTTTCAACAAGGACTTCGATGCGGAAGTCATCTTCGATGCCGAGATTGCTTTTTAGCCTGCCCTCAATGTCATTAATTTGAAAGTTGAACGAGTTTGTAGTGAAGGCTTTAGCCTTTTATTGCAGATAATTTCTCAAAGGAGATTAAAGTCTCCACTACAAACATCAATAACTACTGACAGTTAAATGACATCTAACTTCTTGCCAATTTTTGTAAAAGCAGCAATCGCCTGATCAAGATATTTCGTTTCATGTGCGGCTGAAATTTGTGTGCGAATACGTGCCTGTCCGCGGGGAACAACCGGGAAACTGAAACCAATCACATAAATCCCCTCATCAAGCAATTTCGCAGCCATTTCCTGTGCAAGGCGTGCATCATAAAGCATGATGGGCACAATTGGTGTCACTCCGGGTTTGATATCGAAGCCCGCTGCGGTCATTTTTTCGCGGAAATAGGTGGTGTTGCTTTCCAGCTTGTCACGCCGTGCAGTCGTTTCCGAAAGGTTGTTAAGAATATCCAGGGCAGTCGCCACGATTGCCGGTGCGACAGAATTGGAAAAAAGGTAAGGACGGCTTTTTTGTCGCAGCATAGCAACGATCTCGGAGTGACTGCTCGTGCAACCGCCGGACGCGCCACCGAGCGCCTTGCCGAAGGTTGTCGTAATGATATCAACGCGATCCATGACGCCGAAATGTTCCGGAGTGCCACGACCGGTTTTGCCGATGAATCCGGTGGCATGGCTGTCATCCACCATAACAAGGGCGTCGTACTTGTCTGCAAGCTCACAAATTTCATCCAGCTTTGCCATGTCACCATCCATTGAAAAGACACCATCTGTGGCAATCATTTTGTAGCGTGCCTGTTCGGCATCAGCGGCTTGGAGTTGCGTCTCAAGGTCGGCCAAGTCGCTGTGCTGATAGCGAAAGCGCTTTGCTTTGCACAGCCGAATACCATCGATGATCGATGCGTGGTTGAGGGCATCACTGATGATGGCATCTTCCTCGCTAAGTAATGTTTCAAACAGACCGCCATTGGCATCGAAGCAGGAGCTGTAGAGAATAGTGTCTTCCTGGCCTAAAAACTCACCAATTTTCAATTCTAACTCACGATGGATGTCCTGCGTACCGCAGATAAATCGCACCGAACTCAAACCAAAACCACGTCCCGGTAAGATATCTTTTGCCGCATCGAGCACACGCGCGTCACTGGAGAAACCGAGATAATTGTTGGCACAGAAATTAATTGCCGTGCTGCCATCGCTGAGTTGTATTTCAACACCTTGCGCACTTGTGATGATACGTTCTTTTTTATACAATCCGTCATCTTCAATTTGCTGCAAAATCTGCCTGAAATCATCTTTTATTTTTCCGTACATGGCTTTCCCTTTGTGGTCATTTTTACAGTATGAAATATTAAATTGAGCGATAAATTTGATTGCGTTGACAACGTCCACATCAGCACAATCGCATTAAAAGAATGGTATCTGTGAGCCTTGGCATTAAATAAAGATTCGTTTCACCAGATTTTGATCTCAAGCGAATAATCACGAGTTCAAAATCTGGCAAAATTCAAAGCGCAGGATTATTTGATTTCTAACAGTTCAACCTCAAAAATCAGTGTGGCATTTGGGCCGATGTCAGCACCGGAACCGCGGGCGCCATAGGCGAGTTCCGAAGGAATAAACAGCTTGTATTTGCTGCCAACATTCATCAGCTGCAATGCTTCTGTCCAGCCTGGGATTACGCCTGAGACTTGAAATTCGATTGGATTGCCTCGTTTGTAAGAGCTATCAAATTCGTTACCGTTGAGCAAGGGGCCGCGGTAATGGACTTTGACTGTATTTGACCTTGACGGTTTTGGACCATCGCCCTGCTCAAGAACCATGTATTGCAATCCACTCTCTGTCGTAATGACATCATCTTCTGATTTGTTCTTTGCCAGAAATTCACGGCCTTCTTTTAAATTATTTGCAGCGACGGAATCTTTCAGCGCTGCTTTTTCAGCTTGCTTCTTTTGAAAAGCCTCTCTGGCTTTTGTATTAAATTCACGCAGTACTTGCGCGGTTTCATTTTTATCCATCAGCACGGTACGATTCGCGCGTGTGGTATCAAGAATGCCCTGAATCAAGGCATCGACGTCGATTTCAAGTGGCATGCGATTCATAAATTGTTCACCGGCATCCAGGCCGAGTGCGTAGCTGTACTTTTGCTCAAAGGTGTCTAATTTTTTGACTTCCTTGATGCTGTTGTCCTGACAGGATGATAATCCCAATACGAAGAAAAAGAAAATTACAGCTTTCATCGTGAATTTCATTCAGTGTTCTCCAAAGTTAATTGTATAGATTTGATTTGAGTTATACTAATTCTATCGCTAGTCTGCATATTGCGAACCGATAAGATACATCGTTCTTCCTGGAATTGCAAGGCCGGCAATTATACTTTTGCCAACGCTTGTGACAGGTCGTCTAGCAAATCTTTATAATGCTCGATACCGACGGAAATACGCACCAGCCCTTCCGGAATGCCGGCAGCCGCCAACTCTTCCACAGAGTAGGTGGAATGTGTCATCGTTGAGGGCATCTGAATGAGTGTGTCAACATCTCCCAGGCTCACAGCAATGGTCATTAATTTCAGATTGTTGATAAAGCGTTCCCCGGTTTTACGTCCTCCCTTAATTTCAAATGCGACAATGCCCCCAAAACCACTCATTTGCGTTTTTGCCAATTCGTGCTGTGGATGCGTTGGCAACCCGGGATAATAGACCTTGTCTACCTTCGGATGAAAAGACAAATATTTAGCCAATCGCATGGCGTTAAAAGCATGCTTTTCGATACGTACCGGCAGTGTTTTTAATCCTCGCAACAGCAACCATGAATTAAACGGGCTGATGCAGCCGCCGAGATCGCGAAGAATTTCACCGCGCGCACAATCGATAAATTCACCGTCACCAACGAGAATACCGGCGATCGTGTCTCCATGTCCGCTGATGTATTTCGTCGCACTGTGCAGTACGATATCTGCACCGAGTTCCAGGGGCCGTTGGAAATAGGGAGTAGCAAAAGTGTTGTCAACAAGCAATTTTGCGTTGTGCTTTTTAGCGATTGCAGCGATGGCGGGTATATCGTTCAGGGTCAACGATGGATTAGCCGGCGTTTCTATGTATATCAGCTTTGTATTCGGTTGCATCGCCTTTTGCACATTTTTCGAATCGGTGGCATCGACCTCGATGACTTCGATGTTCATCCGGGGAAGCAAATCTTTAAATAATTTGTGCGTCCCGCCATAAAGGCAATTCGATGCAACGATCGAATCGCCGGACGCCACCACGGCCAAAGCCGCGGTAGATGCAGCAGCCATCCCGGATGCTAATGCCAGGGCTTTTTCCCCTTTTTCTAAAAATGCGATTTCTCTTTCCAATGCAGCGGTTGTAGGGTTTCCAAGCCGGGTGTACACGTAGCCTTCACGTTCCCCGGCAAAGAGCGCCGCGCCTTCCTGGGCAGTGTGCATGGCAAATGTTGATGATTGATAAATTGGTGTATTCAGCGCCCCTGTTTCTTTGTCCGCTTCTCCTGCACCGTGCACACATAGTGTGGCAAAATGTTTCGTTTGCAATTCTGCAGCGTTCATTATTTAACTCCAATCCACGTTAGAAATGTAACCAACCAGAGCGATGCATGTGATGAGCCGGAAGCCATTCCAGCTCCCATCGTTCCCAGTAATATATTTGATTATTTTATGTGTTTTCACATAGCCTGGTCATTTCGAACCCGCTTTTTGGGTGAGAAATCTTATTTCTAAGCTCAAGATAGCAACCACGAATTAAGATTTTTGCTTCGCCGGCCTTCGGCTTCCACTGGAAAGCGTCTCGAAATGATATTTATTAATCTGCCAAGATGTATTAATAACGATTGCGCTTTTCAGCAGGATAAACAGATTGAAAAATTATCAATTTATCCTGCATCGATTAGCGAAAAATAAACCCTTTATGTCAATTAAACAAGTCTTGTGATTCCGAAAACTTTTTATTTTAAGTCGGACGGTATATAGGGATTTGAGAGCAATTTCCCAAAAATCTGCCAGCGCTGTTCCGGGTGTTCATCTGTTCCACCTTGCTTTTCGATCCATTTTCGTACCAGATCCTGTCCCCAATTATAATTAATGACATAGCTACGGTATTTTTCGATGAAACGCAGTCTTTGCGCCGCGCGGTCCGGGGCCATGAGCGCGTATTTAATCAACCAGTCAATTGCTTGCTGACGGGAAATTTTGCCATCGAGAAACTGCCGTGCCGCCTCATTCCCGGCATAGCTGAGCTTTTTCGTGAGCGCAAATATCTCGTAGTATTTCTCTGCCCCTGCTGGATCGATGCTCGCCAATGGAAACAATGTTTCTTTTTCAAACGCGATGCGTTCTTCGCCTGGAAAAGCGACATCGATGCCATAGTTGGCGCTACCTTCGGCGATTAGCGATTGCGGACTGAAGAGTGGGTAGACGGAAAACTCGACCCAGTTCCGGTTGACGACCAGATTTTTTTCCAGCAAAGCATTGTAAACATGGTGGCCGGGATAACCTTCATGGCATGCCAGATCAATAGCGCGGTCGATGTAGATTGGCAGATCGGTATTGACTTGAATCAAACTGTAACTGTTGCCTTTGTACCAGTTGTAAGCACTCCAGGATTTATCGGTGACGTATTCGACGTGGAAATTTTCGTTCTCAGGCAAGTCGAAATGGAGATTTGTCCGTTTGCGGGCTTCAGAAATTGCAGCCTGAAAAACAGCATCAAGTTTCGCTTTCGGGATGATGAAATCTTTTTTGAATTCCGAAAGACGCGTTGTGATTGAGCCATGTCCGGGCAAAATATCATTAAGCGCGTGCAGCAAATCTTTGAAATGAGCTTCATCATGGGTCGGTGCGACGGCGTCGTATTGCAGCGCGGATTCCTCATCGAACGGTTTTGTTGTGCCGCTTGAATAATCCAGTCGCGCTGCAGCTGCAATGAGTTGTTTGTGTAGATATTTTACCCGGGCTTGTTGCATGTCATCCAGGTTTGTTACATCGATAGCTGATATTTCTGAATTTAATGCGTCAATCCGGGTTTTTAATTTTTCAAAAGATGAATCATCTTTTTTTGACGCAGCGTCTGGTTTGAGATTTTCCGGTCCATAGTACGCATCGACAAAATCGCTGTCGTATTCACCGATTTCCAGCATGAGCTTCACGTAACTTTTCGCGATCGTATCAAGTTCGGATGATTGATATGATTTTTGCGTGCAGGCAAAGAGAATAATACAGAGTGAAATACAGAGAAGCATGAACTTTGTCATCATCGTATCCTGTTTTTACTTTGAATTTGTGTTTAGCCTTTTTATGTTTGTTTTCAATTAATCAAAAAATTGACATGATGCAACTGAAACTGACAAGATGAAAAATACACAAAAATATTCGTTGTCATTGGCCGGCGTGTTTAGTCTTGCCTTTTTTTATCTCTATATCGAGATTGGCACATCTGCACCCTTTTGGCAGTTTTTAACCCTGGAAATACCAATCACCGAAATCGCAAAACAGGCTGAAACAAAATTCAACCAGTTGCAAAATGGTGAAGTGAGCAATACACCGGATATAGAATTCAATTTTGATGAAGAGCTTCTTTTGGCGGTTCAGGCGCAGGATAGTGCAATTGCCCGGACAAATGATTTTCAAGTTGCATGGATCGATGTCGATTATCAGCGGTCGCTTAACGAAAATGAAGAAATCAAAATTGGCGATGGGGAAAATAAGAAGCAGGTGCTCTATTCCTGGAAATACAATACCAGGGGGGAAGAGATTGGATTTTCATTGCCTTATATTCGCGATTCAGGGAATTTGCAAAAAATTGTAGCTGCGGACAGCGCATTAATTTTTCTTGCCCAACGTGGCATCGATACCAGTCGTGTAGAAATGGCCGGATATAAACAAGAGAAAAAAGAAGACCGCGTCGATCATTTATTTACATTTGAAAGCCCGGTCGATGGGGACAGTACTCTGGTTCGTTCACTGGAAATTAAATTCATGGGAAACCAGATCACCCATTTTGCTACCGATTATGAAATCAAAACGGATGCAACGGAAAAGGCCGGTGAGAAATGGCAGAAATATACACTCATTATTCTCATTGTCGGATTCTGGGTGTTTATTATCGTGTTTGTATCCGTCTCATTTGTCAGGCGTTTGCGTCGTGATGAGCTGGATTTAAAACGGGGAACGATGGCCGGCGCTTCCATGTTCGTGCTTTCCTTTGCAATGATCGCCATTTCTGCATATCCCAGTAAAAGTGGCATTTTTATTGGTGGCTTCTTCGGCGCACTCTTCACCTCCATCGGCTTTCTCATCCTGTTTGTCACTTCTCATTCAATCGCTCGGGCTTCCAATCCCGATAAGGTTGAAACGGCGGATTTAATTATCGGTGGTTCTTTCAATGTCCGTGAAATTGGTGTTGCGCTACTTCGTGCATTGTTTTTCGCCGGAATCTGTCTTGTGGTTCTTGCCGGCATGCAATGGTTGGTAACGACTTATTTCGATGTGCAATGTAGACCGGAAGGCGATGATCTATGGATTTTGGATTTCAGGCGGGAAGCGATCGCCGGTGCACTGGGAAAAATTGTTCAGGCTGCATTTTTAGCCTGGGTATTGTTTGTCTATTTTCCTGCTGCGGTGAAATCGCGTATTGTAAATAAAAATTATGTTTCTTTTATCCTTATGCTCGCGTTTCTGGTTTTTATGCAGAATTTGTTTTTTGAGCCGGAGCTCATCGGATTCATTGTGGCACTTCCGGCTGCTGCGCTTGCTGTTTATGTGGTTTTGCGATTCGATCTTTTAACGAGCATTCTCTTCGGATTTCTCTTTTATGTAATCAGTGACTTTAAATACGTCAATCTCGATCCCCAGGGATTAGCGGATACATATGGCTTGATCATGCTGTTTGGCGGTGTTTTTGTGGTCGCGTTAGCTGAATACCTGCTTTTTCGGGGGCGCCCCGCCAGTGATCTCGAACATTACGTACCGGAATATGTCAGCCGGATAGCTGAACGCCAGCGCATGCTGCAGGAACTGGCCATCGCACGTGAGGTGCAAAAACGCTTCCTGCCAGCGCACGTCCCCGATTTTCCCGGTTTGCAAATCGCAGCCATTTGTACACCTGCGATGGAAGTTGGCGGTGATTATTATGATTTTATGAAAATGGATGACACGCGTTATGGCGTTGTTATTGGTGATGTTTCTGGAAAAGGCGTTTCGGCTGCTTTTTACATGACGATGGCCAAAGGCATCATCCATACTCTGGCGCGAAAAACCTGGCAACCACGCGAGATTTTAAATGAATTAAACGAAGTATTCTTCGCAAATAGCCCTCGTGAAGTTTTTATCAGCGTGATTTGGGGTGTTTTTGACATTGGAGCGAAAAAGCTTTCCTTTGCACGAGCCGGGCACAATCCGCTCATCATGCACAAAAACCAGGCAAAGGAACCGGAATTTCTCAGTCCTAAAGGACTGGGGATCGGCCTTGCGAGCGGCGATGTATTCAGCAAGACAACCGAGGAAGTGGAAATACCGATTACGAGCGGAGATGTCTTTATTTTTTATACGGACGGTATCTCAGAAGCCATGTCACACAGCGGTGAAGAGTTTGGCGAAGATCGCCTCCGTTCGCTGGTTAACCAACATGCCCACCTCAGCGCTGAGAAAATACTGGAGAGCATAAAATCGGAAATTGATATTTTTGCCGGTACTGCACCACAGCATGATGATTTTACAATGGTTGTGGTGAAGGTGGTGGATTGAACATTGGCCTTCTTTGCGATGCTGTATTTTATAAAGTGTGCGAAATCCACTGTTTCATGGGGACTTGATCTGCTATAATTTCTTTGAATAATCCAATACTTTCAGCACATCTCTTGCAAAATAATTGCAATACCTCTATTTAAATCTTGAAATAACGACTTATCCTTGTAAATTTATCTCTTTGCTCTTTTTTCGAATAATCATTTAAAAACGTCCAGACAGGATTATATTTTGGCCAAAATGATGCAAAAAATACGACATCTTTTTTCTTTCTTTTTGATTGTCGTGACTTACCAGATTTCTGCACAAGAAATCATGCCGGTCGAAGACTGCCGTCCCGGAATGATCGCACAAGCTCTTACGGTCTTCAGTGGCAATAAAATCGAAGAATTCGATGTGGAAATCGTTGATGTCTACCATAATTTTTTTCCAGGTCGCAGCGCGATTCTCATTCGTTTGCTTGGGGAAAAAGCTGTCTTTGCCGGCCCAACGAGCGGAATGAGTGGCAGCCCGGTTTATTACGAAGACAAACTAATCGGTGCGATAGCTTATTCTTTTTCCAGCTTTGTTAAAGATCCGTTGATGGGTGTGACACCGATAGGGGAGATGCTGGAAATTTTTGACTGGGAAAAAATGCGTGATAAAGAGAGTGCATACAGTAGTAATTTTTCTCTCGATGCAACCCTCGCTGCGGCAGTGGGAGCTGAGCCAGCAACCTGGGCGCTGTTCACCGATCCTGTAACAGCCAGGCTTTCACCGCCGGATGGGCTGGAGCAATCACAACTTCCATT
>QQUM01000483.1 GCA_008501545.1 Calditrichota bacterium | reverse complement strand
AATGAGATTATACCTTCAGATGCATTCTATTTCTTTTTACATGATGAAGAGAAGCAGTTGCTTCGTCTACCAGTGCACCTCAATAAAATAAAGTACGGATCAAGAGAAAAAGATGATTTCACGCTCTCTTATCCGGATACTAAATTAGCAACACTTTTGAGCACTAATCAACCGCTCATTCGCTACCAAAAGGATGACCGCCTGGTTTACTCCTCTGAAGAATTAAAAATATGGGGAACGGACATATGTGTTGATATGTCTGTTCCGATATTTGGCCACACCGGAAAACTGATCGGTGTTTTGAACTTTGCATGTGAAGAAAAACAGAATTTTAACCGGTTTCAACGTTCTGTGGCAATGACCACTGCGGGCTTGTTGGGCAAGGTGATTGAGCGTGATTATTACATTGAAAAACTGAACAAACAGCAAGGTATAAATGCGTGGTGGGAAGAAAGTTTTAAGAAAGTACTTGAAAATACATCTTTGCCAACCTCGCTGCTGGATTTATCGAAAGATCTTCTTATTGCGCCAAATGCAGCTTTCCGCACATTCTTTCATATCGGCGATGCACTTGGCGATTCTGTCTGTGTTTCCAGTGTTTTGGGTAGCACTTTTCTCGAAAATTTGCGCAATCAGGCGATACCGGATTCCGGTAAAAGGCTTCTTTATAAAAATAAGAACGGCAGAAAATACTGGTTGCGGCTGCTTCCGCTGGGTGAGCCATCACAGTTTGTTCTACTCACAGTTTCCAGCTTCAAAAATAAAAACCGCAACAGGCGCCTCCTGCTGAACTGGAGTGCGAAACTCACCGACATTCTTTCGCGCTCCCGCCCCGAACCAGTTAATGAAAATTACCACAAAAACCTGGAATCGATACTCGATGATTTAGGACAGTTATTTGATGCCCAGTTTGTCACTTTCTGTTCTGTAGGCCATAAAGTGGTCAAACTCGAATATGCCAGGTCTTTCCTGAAGAAAGGGGAATCCACAGCCTTTCATCAACTTCTGGATACAATCTGCCAGCAAACGTGCAGTAAAATGCTTGCCTTCCCCGAAAGCCAGATTGTACGCCTGGAAGAAAATCCACTGCTGATTGAAAACATTCTACCTGTTGTAAAACAGCTTGACATAAGAGATGTGTTGATTATTCCTCTGACAGATACACCTGAAAATAAGAGAGTTATCGTTTTTTATTATCAAAGAAAAGTGCAGCTCGCATCCTTTAAGATGAAAATGATCCGGAATGCTGCATTGCAATTGCACTATTTTATTGCAAATAAAGGACTCTCTGAACGAGTTGAAAAGCAGGATAAATTTCAGCAGTGGATGCTTGATATTACGGGTCAAATCAATTCAAACACAGACACGCATGTTTATTTAGATAAAATCTTAACCAATTTACGGGAAATCATTCATTTCGATGTTGTTTGTATTACACTTTTTGATGCACAGAAACTGGGTGAGCAAAGATTCCTCACAGCGTCTGAGCGGTTTCAGGAGCTGGTGCAACCTGATCGGTGGCAGGATTTTCTTTCCTCTGCGAATGATAAAAAATTTAATAATGTAAAGGCACGTAAAGATTTGGGCGGATTCGCTGATCTTAAATCAACGCTTCAGGATTACATTGTTCTGGCTGATAAGTGCATCGGGGTTATTGAACTGGGGCATCTTGATACTTCCGCTTACTCAACCATAGATGAAACTATAGTTAAAGGACTCGTCCAGCATATTGCAACAATCTTGCGTGGAATTCAAAGCTTCCGGAAGGCTAAATCCAAAGTTAATGAAATAGCACAAATTTTACACAGGTCCATAGTTGGTCCGGATTGGCAGCAAAACCGCGATATACTTGAGAAAATGCTGGATGACAGCCAGCATGTCCTGAGCGCCAGTGAAACGATGCTGTTTTTAAACGATCAATCAATAGATGCGGTCGGCAATTCACGTCTTTCTAAAGTCGTTGCATTGCTGCCTGATTTTGATGAAAAATTAAAAATCAAGAAAGAATCCTATACGATCCAGCAGCTGGAATCGATTTCAAAAGACCGTCATTTTTATGGAACATGTGTATTTATTCCAATCGTATTTGATGGAGAAACCCGGGCTGTACTCGGAATATTATGGAACGAGCAGTACACAATAACACGCTGGGATAATGAGATCCTGCTAGTCCTCGCTACGCTTATTGCCAATGTTCTCCGGATTGCGAAGATATATAAATTAAAGAATGAGCAAAGCGACAGGTTAATCCGTGCAAATACTGAGCTTGAGAATTTTGTCTATACTGTGTCGCATGATTTAAAATCACCGGTTGTTTCAATTCAGGGATTCAGCTCTATTCTTATCGATGAATACGGTCATCTTCTTGATGATGATGGACGGCATTATCTTGATCGTGTACATAAAAACGCGGTGCAGATGGAGCAATTATTACGTGCCTTGTTGGAACTTTCCCGAATTGATCGCAGCCGAATTAAGTTGTCACTCGTCGATGGCAATGTACCTGTTGAGCGAGCACTGGTTGAATTCTCTTTTCAGTTGCAGAGTAAACATATTCGCATCTCAGTTCAGGAAAACCTTCCCAGGATTTATTGTGATGTCGTTCGCATTACACAAGTCTTTTCTAATTTAATTGGTAATGCGATTAAGTTTCGCGATAAAAACAAGGATGAAACCAGAATCAATATTGGCGCGGAAATGGGGGGCGAGTTTGTAACGTTTTTCGTCGAAGATAACGGCATTGGAATTCCCGAGCACCATCTGAAGAGTGTTTTCACAATGTTCATGCGGCATAATCGCTACCACGGAATCGATGGCAATGGAATCGGATTAACGATTGCAAAACGTATCGTCGAAAATCACAACGGGCGAATCTGGATGGAATCCGAAGAAGGAGTGGGAACCAAAATATTTTTTACATTGCCTGTTCAAAACAGTGCGGCTGTTACCGGGGGGTGATTCGATATGCTATGTTAAATATTGTGATTTGTCGTTTTCTAACAATAAACTGCCTTCTATCCTTCACTCAAATATGACTTTCATGTCTCAATTGCTTTCCTGATTTAACATTTTTTATAGAATTTCTACACATATAAAGTTATTGCAAAGAGCGCTGTAATTTTTGCGTGATTCGAATATTTTTCTATATTCTTTGCACTTGCTTCAAGGATGAATATTTTTAATGACCAATTATTTAAAATTCTCCGGTTCGAATGAAACATCGTCTGGTAGGTGTCTGGATTAAATCGCAAGAATAACCGGGACAGGACTTCCCTTTGCAAGCACATTTTTTAGCCGGCCCACTCACCAGCTGAACTGATTAACCAGGCTAATCAAGGAATCACCATGGGAACTGCAAGAACAACGACAAGTCTGATCGCAACAGAAGAACATTACGCTGATACTATACGCCGCCTTGAAAGCAAAATTACTGATCTGGAACAAAGTCTCGAACAAAAAGATGAGGAACTGGAAACCTACCTCCATATTCTA
>QQUM01000570.1 GCA_008501545.1 Calditrichota bacterium | reverse complement strand
CTCAGGGCAAATTTTATTCGCGTTTTCAAAAGCTTTTTCCCAAATGGAATCGCAGATATTTACTTGAAAGGCGACGATCCACTCGAGGCGGAAATTGTCATTGATGCCAGCCCGAAAGGCAAAAAATTGGGAAATCTGGCGCTCCTGTCCGGCGGTGAAAAAACGCTGACCGCGCTTTCCCTGCTCTTCGGCATTTATTTGGTCAAACCCAGCCCGTTCTGTATTCTTGACGAGGTCGATGCACCGCTTGATGATGCCAACACCGACCGGTTTGCAAATGCACTCACCGAATTTTCCAAAGATACCCAATTTATTGCCGTCACCCACAACAAACTTACCATGATGAATGCAAGGCAACTTTTTGGTGTGACCATGGAAACACCAGGCATTTCGAAAGTCGTATCCGTTAAAATTGAAGATGTCGAAAAATCACAAACCAATGGAGCGCCGGCATAAAACATGAGATTTCCTCTGAACGCTCAAAAATTTAAAATCATTGGCATTATCCCGCTTTTGATTCTCGCCCTGCTGCCAGCGATAAGTCACGCACAAATTGCACAACCTGCGGCGAATGTCATTCAGATTTCGGCCGATGCTGCACAATTTCGCATCAATGATTCTCTTAGTTTGGGAGAAATATATTTTGCGGTTCCGCGAGACCGTCTGCATTTTGTTGAAGAGAATGACAGTGTTCTCGTTGCCAACTACCAATTTGATGTCGAAATCTGGCGTCAGAACAAGCACATTACAACACAGACCTGGACATCCAGTTCAAAAGCAGCAAACCGTGATGAGATAAAGGTGACGCAGTTCCTATTTAATGTGGCTAAATTTCAATTTAAACCCGGATCGTACGTGATCAAGGCCCGCGTTTCCGATTTAAATGGCCCTGCGCATGGCGTGAAAAACATCCCTTTTACAATTCGATCCCATCCGGATAACGAGCTCGCATTGAGCGACATTGAACTGGCAACCAAAATAACTCGTGACACAACACAAAGCGTTTATTACCGCAATGGCTATCACGTCATTCCCAATCCCGGACGATTGTATGGCGATGGATTGATTGTATTGCGGTTTTATATGGAAGTTTACGGGCTTACGACGGCCCCAAACAGCACCTACCTCGTGCAGTATCGCATTTTTGATGCCAATGGGGAAATCGCCAAACAATTTGCACCACGACAGAAAAGTGTGGCGGCGAAAAATCTCGTTGAGATTGGCGGCATAAACATTGTCACTTTGCATACAGGCGTATACAAGTTGCAAGTTATTGTGCGCGACAAAAGTTCCGGCCAACAAACCAGCCGGGAAGCGTTGTTCTATATTTACCGAAAGCGGGATATACCAGAGCAAAAGGATGTTGCTGCACCTGTTGTTTCCAAAAACCTGCTTTACAAACTCTACAACGCTTATGATGAACAAAAACTTGATACAGAATTTGAATCTGTAAATTGGATCGCCACGCAGGAAGAAAAAGAAATCTATAAATCTCTTGATGCCGGTGGAAAAAAACAATTCATGGGGCGGTTTTGGTATTCGCGCGACCCGGATTCGACAACCGTACGCAATGAATACCGCGAGGATTATCTCTCCCGTGCTGAATATGCACGAAAAAATTTTGGTGGATTAAAAAAGGGGACGAAATCTGATCGCGGCAGAGTTTTATTGCTTTATGGAATTCCAAGTGAAATTGAGCGATTTCCAAGTGAACAGGGATTGCGCTCCTACCAGATTTGGCATTATTATGAGCTCGAAGGCGGCATCGATTTCTGGTTTGTTGATACCCACGATTGGGGTGACTACACACTTGTGCATTCGACCGCGCGTAACGAACTGCGGGATGATGACTGGCAACGCTGGCTGACAATTCAATAATGAAAAGCTGCTTTATCCTGTGAATCCACTTTTCGCAGTGCATGATTTTGTGATCTGACTACACATGTTAAAAAAATCGAGATTTCATGGGATTTTTTTTCGATTCTTTTGTCAATTAGAACGTTCTGGTGTTTTTAAATTAATAGAATTTGGGGGCGTGAGAAGTCCAGAACAAAGTATTTTCCGGGGGGATAATCCTTGACTCATTTCACATTTTATTTTCTGAACACATCATCTTTTTTTAAATCCTCCCTGAGAAATACTGCATTTTCTATTCTCAAAACATTCTTCGCGTCCCTGACTTTTACCATTTATACCAAAAAATGGAGGGGGCCTTATGCCACAATTTTCTTTATCGAATGCAGGCCGATGCTGGGGATTTTGGATTTTATTCGTTTCTATGGTTCTGCAAAACCCTGCTTTCAGCCAAACAACATCATCACTCATTCTTAACGAAATTCATGCTGATCCTGCAGCAGACCTCGCCGGAGATGCCAACGGTGACGGCACACGCGACACCACTGACGATGAATTCATCGAGCTGGTCAATAGCGGCAGCACACCCATTGATCTCAGCGGCTGGACTGTTTCCGATGCCGTCAGTGTGCGGCACATATTTGCGGATGGCGTTTCGTTAGGAGTGGATGAAGCCCTGGTTCTTTTTGGCGGCGGTAGTCCGACAGGTAATTTCGGTGGCGCAACCGTGCTTACCGCCAGCTCCGGTCAGCTCGGTTTCAATAATTCCGGCGAGACCATCACAATCTCTGATTCGACGGATGCCGTTGTGATTAAATTCACTTATGGCAGCGAAGCAGGGGACAACCAGTCCATTTCCCGCGATCCTGACTTGACCGGCGATTTTGTCAAACATTCTGAAATTGACGCTGCGGCTGGCGCCTTGTTTTCACCAGGTACAAAAGTGGATGGCAGTTCTTTTGGTTCATGGCAACCACCTGCGAATTATCCACCAGTGCTCGATGCCATCGGCAATCAATCGGTTGAAATTGGCAATACAATCACCCTAACCATTACTGCAAGTGATAATGACGGTGATGCACTTGCATATTCAGCAGAAAATTTACCTGCAGGTGCAACTTTCACTGAACAGATTTTCGAATGGACGCCAACCGAAATCGGTGACTATTCGGATATTGTATTCACTGTAGACGATGGCAATGGCGGCACGGATTCCGAATCCATTACTATTTCTGTAATGGAACCCGTCACTCTCGTGCTCAATGAAATCCTCGCAGATCCCGCTGCTGATCTCGCCGGCGACGCCAACGGTGATGGCACCCGCGACACCACTGAGGATGAATTCATCGAACTTGTCAATATGGGTGATTCACCAATCGATTTGAGCAACTGGACCGTCTCCGATGCCACCAGTGTCCGCCACACATTCGCTGAGAGAACTGTTCTCCAAAGTGGGAAGGTACTTGTTCTTTTCGGCGGCGGCACACCGACAGGTGAATTCGGTGGCGCGATTGTGGTTACAGCCAGTTCCGGTCAGCTCGGTCTTAATAATTCCGGTGAGACCATCACAATCTCTGACGCGACGGATGCCGTTGTGATTGAATTCACTTATGGCAGTGAAGCAGGAGACAATCAGTCCAT
>QQUM01000605.1 GCA_008501545.1 Calditrichota bacterium | reverse complement strand
TTAACGATGACGTGGTGCAGTTCGGGTATTGTCGCGGCGAGGAACCATTCAATTATGTACAGGAAATTCTGGAAAAATATAAGCTTTACAAAAAATATGTTGACGACGAGTTTTCAAAAAAAGGTTAGGAAAGATTTTAAGAAACCGCTTTGCATACGCTGGTGGCAATCAATTTTTGTTGTTTTCTTTAGAAAAAATTTTACATAAAACCTTTTTTATAACAGTATAGCGTAATAGATAAAAAACCCTGCTGGCATCACGGGAAAGCAGGATGACAATAGCACTCCACAGCTATTTAAAATTTCAACGAAATTAGTTTATTGCTTATTCATAAATTCTGTCATTTTGTTGCTGAGTGCATTAAGTCCGGCACTTCCGCCACCCAACAAACCACCTGTCACGATGATATCTGTTAAACGCAGCAGACCTTGCTGCCACTTCAATCCGGTCGCTGAAAGGGCGCCATTGGCAATTTCGGTTTTCATTGCGGTTACAAGATCGAGGTTTTGAAACAGATCGTGGAAAATGCTCAGCCCGAGTGTAGCGAGAAGAATACCGACAAAAAAGACGATGCGGGCAACATAGCGGTTACTGATGGAATCGAAACGCGCTTTTTGAAATTCGTATGCATGTTTGCTTGAGGTGAGAAAACCGAGATAATCCTCACGTGTAGGCGATGTGGGAAGGTCATCGATTTGACCAATAATTTCTGCTTGCTCCAATTTTTTAATCAACCGATTTTCTCTCACAAAAACTTGTTGCAATATGGCTTTGGAAGGATTTTCTTTTTGTAAAATTTCATTTATGCGACGAATCCGCAAAGCCCAGTCAACTGTATTTTGGCTACGAAACATCGCCACAAAAACGGCAGCTGCCCGCTCTACTGCCACGATAATAAACATGTATTTCAGAAATACATCCGGACCCAGTTCCATCAAATTTTCCCGCACACCAATTACGGTGAACCAATTATTCGCATAAAGAAGCGAACAAACCAGCATAATGCCCAAGGTCATTAAAGTATATGGAAGTAACCGGAAATTTTGGTCTGTCAGCCCTTCTTTAATATAATCATACTGTTTCGACATCTTCGTCATCCTCCGTTTCAATATGCACAAAGTGCGATAAATGTTGTTGTCTTCAGGATATTTGATTCCTGAACGCCGAAATGGGGTGAGATCAATTTTTCCTGATTTGCATTAATTATTATGATAAGCTAAGCTGTTTTGAAAATTTCGCACCAGTGTAAATATTTTTTTAGTTACATCTTCGACGCTGGCTGTTCCATCAATTACGTTAAGCAAATCTTTGTTTCGATAATAATCTATGAGTGGCTGTGTTTGTTCGTGGAATGTGTAAAGGCGTTTGCTGACAGTCTCGGGAGTATCGTCCTGGCGCTGGAATAGATATTCGCCATCGCATACACCGCCTGGACATTTTTTGAATGGATTAAATCTTTTATGAAAAGGGCGATTGCATTTTTTACAACTTATCCGGCCAGAGATGCGACTTATAATGTCTTCATCGGGTACACTGATATATATAGCTCCTGCGATATTTCGACCCAGTTCTTTCACCAACTGCGCCAATGCATTCGCCTGTGTCAAAGTGCGTGGAAAACCATCCAGCACGATTCCATTTACAGTATCCTCCTTGTCGAGACGTTTGCGAACCATGCTCTCAGTAATATCCTGGGGAACCAGTTCCCCCCTTTCAATGTAAAATTGTGCCAGCTTGCCGAGCTCAGTTTTTTGCGCGATGTGTTTTCGAAAAATATCACCAGTCGAAATTTGGACGAGACCAAATTCATCATAAATATATTTTGCCTGGGTCCCCTTCCCGGAGCCAGGGGCGCCCAGAAGAATGATATCCGGACCATAAGCCGCTGTTTTTGCAACTGCCGGTTCAATTCTCTCGGCTTGCCTGTATGGTATTTTCTCACGTTTGATTTGTGGCAGTACTTTTGTGGAAATCTCTTCAAAAAGCATTTCGAGGTCGTGTCGCACGTCCAGGATTGGACGCTCCGCATCAATAACATGAAACGCGCTGTTCTGGCTGTAAAATTCAAGCAGCGGCGCTGATTCCCTATGATAAACCCGCAAGCGTGCAACAGGAATATTGCCTTTGTCGTCGGGTCGACGAAAAAGTTCGCCACCACAACCAGGATTCTGGCACCGCATTTTTTCAACAAAATCGATGTGGTGAGGAAATTGGCATTTACGGCAAAGCAATCTACCATAAAGCCTTCTACGAATTTCCTCATCATTTGCTTTGAGATAGATTATAGCATCAAGCTTTTTGTTAAATTGCAACAAAATCTTGGACAGGAATTGCGCTTGATAGACGGTGCGCGGAAATCCATCAAACAAAATACCAATATCCGAATCCATGCTTTCCAGACTTTCTTCTATAATCGCATCGATGAATTCGTCTGGTACAAAATCGCCTGCTTCAATATATTGGGACACAAGAATTCCAAGGGCACTTTTGTTTAGAATGCTCGTTCGAAGAAGGTCCCCGGTGGAAACATGACGTAATGCAAATTGTTTAGCTAACTGGTGTGCATAAGTTCCTTTTCCGACACCTGATGCACCAATTAATGCTATATTCATGTTATTTTTTCATAGTTTAAGTAGTAGTTTTTATATGGATTCACAGCTTAACCCATCGAAATTTAAAATTATTCTATCAAGTCATTCCATCGATGAATATTATCCCGGTGGCCAGAAAATGTCTATCCCAAAACGAAGTGAATTATCCAACTCATCAGTCCTGTATCCACCTTGCAGTGCAACACGAAATTTTTGCCACTTCAGATTGTAAACACCGAAACCCATTGTCCATATTTTGTTATAAAATATTCCACCAGTGTTCTGGGCAATTCCGGAACGGAGCACAAGCCATGGTGTAAGATTAAATTCCAATCCCGAAAAGATTCGGGTATTCACATCATCATAAATTGCTGGCTGTGCGTCTACAGAGAGGCGTAATCGGGGTTTAACATAGGCCACACCAAGTCGCAAGTGGCGCGGTGGCGTCTGCGAATAACGCCCCCTTTCAGAAGAATGCCAGCGAAAATAACCGATACCATCACGCAAAGTTGCCCCGACACGCAATCCGTTCATCTTAAAATAATAGCCAAAGTCCAGGGCAAATCCACGTCCGGTTCCACGCACGCGATGCTCACCGCCATTCGCGTTATCCCCAAAATCAGCCATGAGAAATCGCAAAGATACGGAAAATGCCATGCGATCAAGCCAGGGAATCAGCGTGAAGTTATCATCAAAGAGTTCATCTCCGCGCATAGCAGCGGCTAATCCAAAAGTAGTCTCCTTTAAAAGGTCATCGCCTACTTGCTGGATACCGCCAACCAGTGAGTACTTTCGAAGTGGATAATGTATTCCTAAAAATGTAGCTGGAACGAGATCAAATAACTTCGTCGTTGTAGCGGATAGCCCGATAAACGGCATGAACGGCGTTGCGGCGGGATTGTAT
>QQUM01000591.1 GCA_008501545.1 Calditrichota bacterium | reverse complement strand
AAGCAATCCGATAATAGATGAAGTTGTACAGGTTAATTTTAGAGAATAGATTAAAATTGGACAGCCATTTTCTTCACGTGAAGGAAAGAATGTGTACTGAAATGGAATTAATAGTTTTTGGTCTGTTATAAAATCAAGCTGAGGCTGCTGTGAAAATATTAATGATCGATAAATATTACTTTATTAAGGGTGGTGCAGAACGGTATTATTTTGAACTGACAAAGGTGCTTGAAGCGCACGGCCATAAAGTGATTCCGTTCTCCATGCAGCATCCGGAGAATTTCGAAACGGAATATAGCGATTATTTCGTCCCCAAAATCGAATTCAATGGTTTATCGCCAACACAGAAACTGCGACAAACACCGGATATCCTTGAACGAATTATCTATTCCCGAAAAGCCAAAAAAGCTGTCACGAAGCTCATTGAGAAAACGAAGCCGGATATTGCCCACCTGCATATGATTGATCACCAGCTTTCTCCCTCGATCCTGCATGCCTTCCGTGATGCTGGCGTTCCGGTGATTCAAACATGTCACCAATACAAACTGGTGTGCCCGAGCTACCGCTTGTTTGTCATGCATAAAAATCAAATTTGCGAACGCTGTATCGATGGTGATTATTATCATGCAATCTCGCAAAAATGCTTAAAGAACTCACGCAGCGCGAGCGCTGTCGTGACTGTTGAAAGCTATATACACAAGTGGATGAAGATTTACGATCATATCGATCTTTTTCATGTTCCCAGCCGCTTTTTAGGCGAAAAACTCATCGAAGGCGGATTCCCAAAAGAAAAAATATGGCACAATTTTTACACGATCAACCTGGATGATTATCCTTTTCATCCAGAATATAAGGATTATTGCCTGTATTTCGGTCGGTTATCCGAAGAAAAAGGAATCCAGACATTGCTGCGGGCAATGCAGCATGCAAAAAAGACGAAATTACTCGTGGCCGGCGACGGGCCGTATCGCCCTCATCTCGAACACCTGAAAACGGAACTTGGTCTGGATAATGTCACTTTTCTGGGTAACAAAGGGGGAACAGAACTTGTCGACCTGGTACAAAATGCCCGCTTCATCGTGGTGCCATCGGAATGGTATGATAACAGCCCGCTTGTAATTTATGAGGCGTTCTCAATGGGAAAACCGGCCATTGTCAGCACGATGGGAGGGATGCCTGAATTGGTCGATGATGGCATTAACGGCTTCCATTTTGAAGCTGGAAACAAGACAGAGCTAGCGGAAAAAATCTCCACGCTCTGGCAGGACGATGCACTTGTAAGCAAATTTTCAAAAAATGCGCGGTACAAAGCAGATAATGAATTCAGCCCGGATGCGCATTATAAAAACATTATTCAGATCTATGAAAATCTGGTCAATGAGAATGCCTATCTGAGCAAATGGTCGTAGTATAATAAATTCAATATCGTTCGTAAAAACAGTTTTAAACATAAACAGGACGTAAAATGGCTGAAAAAATTCGTGTATTGCAAATTGTGGATGGTTTTCGCATGGGCGGAGCGGAAAACAAATTGTGGGAATTGGTTGAGCATCTGGATACGAATCGCTTTGAATCGTTCGTTGCCAATGTCGGTCCGTCCGGCCCGTTGGAAGACCGTTTTAAATCGATCAATGTGCCGGTGTTCGATTGCAGTCGCAAGCATCGTTTTGATGCCGGCCCCATTTTCAAACTGAAAAAAGTGATGCAGGAAAATAAAATTGATGTTGTACAGAACACACTCTTTTGGGCCGATGTTGTCGGATCGATCGCCGCACGCATGGCAAAAATTCCTGTCGTGATCAGCTGGGAAACTGTGACACACGAAGGCAATCCATATCATGCACAATTGCAACGACGGCTGGGCTACCAACTCGCAATGAAAATGACGGATTGTGTGGCGGCTGTCTCTCATGAAATTAAGCAAAGCCTGCAAAAACGCCGCAATTTACCTGCAGATATGATCGAAGTGATTCACTATGGTGTCGATCTGGAAAAATTTTCTCCAAATGGTTCCACAGACGCCAAACGCAAAGAGCTTGGTTTCGACAAAAATTCTGTTGCCATTGTTATTGTTGCACGCCTTGAGAAGGTGAAAGGGCATCGATATTTTATTGACGCCTTTGCCAGGATTGCGGCCAAACATCCGCACGCTTCCGTCATCTTCGTCGGTGATGGCGCCGAGCGCACCATGTTGGAGGACATGGTCGAAAAAGCAAGCTTGCAGTCACAAATCCGCTTTATGGGCATTCGCCGTGATGTGGCAGAAGTACTAAACGCTGTTGATTTCTTTGTTCTTCCATCGATTGCGGGTGAGGGATTACCCAATGTTGTGCTTGAGGCGATGGCTTGCAGCAAGCCTGTCGTAGCCGCAGATGTCGGCGGCACAGCGGAGGCGGTAAACGATGGCAAAAACGGATTTGTATTTCCGCCAAAAGATATCGATAAAATGGCGGCAGCATTGGAGAAGCTTATTACCGATCGCAAATTGTTGAAAACATTTAGTCAAAACTCACGCAGCATCGCTGAAAATGAATTTTCTCTGCAAAAAGAGATAAATGCTTTTCAGGAACTTTATAAGCGATTGCTTGATAAAAAGGATAAATAATTGTAATAAATGTCTCAAATTGTAGAAAAAATTCTGAATCTTACGATGTTGGCCTTATATTCATTTCTGACTTAGGGCATTCTCCCAAGGCCACACTAAAGAACGAAGTTGCAATCCGGTACACTTCTCCAGGTAAAATACGACGAGTAGCAGGATAAATTCTGATAACGAACCGATGAACAAGTTACGGCGACTTCTTAAAAACACCCTCGTACTCATGTTAGCCAATGTACTGCAACCGGTCATGGCTTTCTACTTAATTGTCGTTATAAGCGATTTGATGGGCGCGGAAGGCCTTGGTGAGTACAATACAATCTTCAATTACCTTCTCATATTTCAGGTCAGTGCGGCCTTCGGGCTGCGAAACCTGCTTACACGGGATTTAGCCCAACATAAATCGCAAGCTGCAGAATATGTCACCAATGGCAGTTTAATCGCGCTTGTTTCCTCCGCATCAAGTGCCGGGCTTATGAGCCTGAGTGCCTGGCTGATAAGCGATGATCCTGTCATTGTTACCGGCACTTTTATCGCATCTATATCACTAGTCGCAACAGGTGTTGGGGACGTTTACGAAGGCGCGATTCGGGGATATGAGCATATTACACAAATTGGTTACGCCTGGATCGCGGAAAATTTTGCGCGGGTTATCATTTGTTTGTGGCTGATTTTTGCCGGATACGGCATTCTGTCTCTTGTCTGGACCTATGTCGCGCTACGATTTCTCAAAGTTGTTTATTACGGGTGGTATGTTCATAAAAATATTGTCACGCTTGTCCATAGCCTGAAATGGGGATTCGTTTGGAGTCTGGTTGGCAAAACGAAAATTTTCGCGCTGACTGTCTTTGCTGTCACCGTCTACTGGAGAGCCGATATCATCATGCTCGAGGCCAT
>QQUM01000177.1 GCA_008501545.1 Calditrichota bacterium | reverse complement strand
ATTTCGATTCTGCTTTATTGGCAATTGTCGTAAAACGTCCTCCGGTGATCTTCAGCATCGTCTCGTCCAGGGGCAAGGCCGTGATGTCCGTGATCCGGTCGAAGTCCCAGATGATCGGTGCATCCATGTCCACATTGCCGTTTTTGTCGACGAGAAAGATGTCTGTCTGCGGTGAGCCATTGTTTTGGTTGTTTCCAAATCGGATATAGCGTTTTACGTGGGAATTGGTGACCGTGATCAGGCAGGTACCGGGCAAATGGACGTTAATTTTTGTTTGATTCCTTTTGAGCGAAGAAATCCCGCCAAGTTTAAATGGTCGCCGGCTTGAACTGACCAGGAAAACTGGCGCTCTCCGGTTCTCAACGTCGGTATCGTCGATGATGAAAGCCGCTGTGCCGAAATCGGTGTCCGTCCGGATCACCGCTGTGCGGTCCTTACCACCTATGTAGTAAATAGCGCCCTCATCGGCTTTCACCAGGAGGCCGTGCTTATTCGCGATGGCGTGGGTTGCAACGATAGCGTTTATGTCATCGGTTTTGCCATCACCGGTGGCGCTGAAGTCGCTATAGCGGACAAACTCATCGTCTTGAAATTTTTGTACATCATCCGGGGATACGTTGATATGCAAAATTCCATTTTCGATTTCGCGAACAAAACTCTTGTTTTCGTTGGATGTTATCATGAGTTGATCAGAAGGATTTGCGGTCTGCCCCTGCGCTGTAACGATACAAGAAGTGAAGATAATCAGTTGCAGTAAATATTTCATCAGCGGCCTCTTTTTAAGCGTTAGCAATTTCATGAAACATCAAAAAGAATTTTCGAGCGTGAATTTTCGGGTAAAGCCGATGTATTTTTAACCCGGGAGTTTATCCCTGGCGAAGTCGGAGAGTACGGTGGTGTAGAAGGCGTACAGCGGTTGAACGGCTGAAGTGTCCACCCGATTAAGCGCTTTTTTCACTTCTCACTATTTTAACAATACGGCTATATACGATTTCCAATAAATTCCAGGTGTATCCGCTAAAATTGGTTGTATTCACAAATTGAATGACAACGGTATCGATGTCTTTGTGGTATTTGGCAATACTTTGGTAGCCGGGCATCAATCCCGTATGGTTATACTCGTAAAGAGAAGAATAGATGTCCTGTTCCCCTTCGTCAAACACTGAGCCATCGTTCAAAGCACGCAAGAATATGCCCACGTCCTCGGCTGTCGCTAGCATTGAACCGTAATCAGTCGTCTTGATATCTTCTTCAACGCCAACGTAGTAGCCGCTCATCACATCGTCCATATTCACATCATGAATCGAACCGAACGTATTTATTAGGCCGAGTGGGTTTAAAATTTCTTCTTTGATGAATTCAAAATTGCTTAATCCAGTCACTTTTTCGGTGAGCAGGGAAAGCAACAAATAGTTGGTGTTTGAATATTCATAGTCTTCACCGGGTGCAAAGTTGGCTGGTAAATCGAGTACACGTGCAAGCGCTTCTTCGCTGTTTTTAGGTGGGTCTATCCAGAAATTTGGTGTATCGGTTAAATTGGGGATGCCACTTCGATGTTGCACCATCATTCGCAAGGTGATTTTTTTTGCATTTTCAATTCTTCCAACAAGCTCCGGAAAATAATCGGCAAGCGTTTTATCCAGCGACAACCGATTGTCATTAACCAGTTTCGTGATAGCAACAGCGTCATATAATTTGCTGATACTGGCAATCTTGAATAAAGCTTTCGGGTTGGCAGGAATTTTATTTTTTCGGTCATGCCAGCCAGCTGTATAAAAGGCTGGTGGTTTGCCAGATTCATCTACATAAACAATAATGCCATCAAATCCATGACCAATGGCTTCATCGACTTGTTCTTGCACGGTATCCGGTAGTGGGAATATCCAGGCCCATACCAAAATCCATGGCACGAAGAACATGGATGTTATGGTTGCGATAAACAAGACTATTCTGAGTATTATTTTTCTTTTGTTGTTCATCATATTATCCCGGGACGGTGCATTTTAATTCACCCTTGTTTTAACGCTTTCTCAATTCTCACTATCAGATTAAGTGTTTTCTTTTCTATTTCTGAATAGTAACGGAGTATAAAATTTCTATTTGTTTGAATTTTCCATAAATAAAGCAACAACTTTTTCTTTTTATTTTTTTGAATATTTAATGGTAGATCAATTCCTGTTATATTTCCAGAATTATCAAATTCAAAGTTCGATGCCAATGCTTCATTGATTTCTTTAAAATAGTTTTCTTGAAATTGCATTTCAAAATAGTTCTCTTCGAAATTTTTCAAGATATTGTAATCATATTCATAAATTGAGATAATGTTGAGTCTCAATGAATCGTTTTGAATGAGTTCAAGCCCTTTGGACTTTAATGTTTCATATCCGGCAGTATTTTGAATTGATATAAAATCACGTGTAAGATTGAGATAGTGGTATACAATTGGGTCAGGTTCAAATTCGTTTCCCGTAAATACTTTTTTAAAATAATTGCAAGCTGAATTTCCCTGATTATGACCCAAAACATTTAGTTTAATATCCTCTAAATCTTTTTCAAGTCCATTCGCAATTTCTATTAATATTTTGTTTTCGGAATGAGAATCTTTTTGGTTGTCATTCCAATTGTTCAACGCAAAGGCAAAGACGACTGCAAAGAATACAGATATAAATTCGAATAAGTAATTAGACCAATTATTTTCTTTTTTCATTTTTCTATTTTTCATGTTCTTGAATTAATGTTGTTATTCCAGTAAAAAGAAAAGCAACCCGAAGCTGCGTCCTAATATCTTTAAAATCAAATTGTAACCATCTTGTAAAAGTAATGCCGATTTTAGTAAGAACCTGTCCTTTTATTAAGGATTAGTGCAACTGCGGGAAATTGAATCCATAATATCAAATAATAAATACTCAAAAACCAGAATTTATAAACAAAACTAAATCCATAGCCCAAATACAGTCCACAATATAAATAATCATAAATTGCCAAAGGCACAGTGAAATAAAAAGAATACCACAAAGATACTTTCATTCTTTTCGTCTTTTTGACATTCTTCAACAGGTGCCAAATGATGATAGAAAATGGTATAAGCAACAATATATCGAACCAAATCATTGTTTTTGTTGAATACTGAAGATAATAATCTGGAAATCCTAAAATTAAAAAGAAGAACCAAACAATTGAAGCAATAATTAGGATTCGAAAGTGATTTTTTAGTCTCATAAACATCAGTTCCAACTTTATCTTTCAGGATTTAATAAGCTTTGATTGCCGAAATATAAACAGATTATCCTGAGGGTGCAAGCCCCTTGTGGGCGAGTTGGCGCAGGCTATGAGTTCACACCGTGGGATAGTAGCGTTTATAGACAGTTCTATCATTTGATACAATTTAATTTACATGTATGGCTAAGGCTTATTTTAACAGGATTTTATACCTGTTAAAATGCAAAATACCGAACGCCAGTCCCCACTATTAAATTCTTGGTAAAGCATTTTGTTAGCCA
>QQUM01000132.1 GCA_008501545.1 Calditrichota bacterium | reverse complement strand
TCGTTTCGACGCAATAAATTCAGTGCAAAGTTTTTTTATTTTTTAATTCAGGAGCTGGCGAGTGTGGATATGCTGATTCTGTTGCCTTCGCTCGTGGAGGATATAACGGAAAATGATGCACTTTACCAGGATGAATTTGCCGCAATCATTCTCTCGCTTAGCGCGCAAGGAGAAGAAAGTGCACTTGCCAGAGCGAATACGTTTGACCAGCATCACAAACACAAAATACATGCTGAACTCCTCGAGTTTATTTTGCGAAGCAACACCGGCACAAGCGGCCTGCCACCGGATGTACTTACCGCAAACTTTCCATTACTTCGATTCATTCACGTGATCATCCGCGTGTTGAACGATGACTTCACCGTATTGGATATAAATCAAATTGATGAAATCCTTGCAGATGAACTTATCGATAAAGAAGTGCGAATTATGGCGCATGTGCTGCAGTTACATCTATCGATAATTGAAAATAACACGGATGCTCTCGTGCAAAACGTCGCTTCGTTGATGCAATTGACCGGTTTTGAAGAAGGACCGGCTTTGGAAGACATCGAAGATCTGAAACGCATTTGGGTTGGATTAATTCGTAAAGCAGATCAATCACTCTGTGCAGATGCCGGTGATCTGGCAGTTAAAATTGGTGAGAACTTCTTTTCCGATGATCCGATTTTTATGAGTTTTAAATACCGCCGGGATATCCTGCGTTCGAAGCGGCGCGGTCCCTATTCTTCAGCAATTCGCCTTTATTTCAAGTATTTATTTCTCCCCCAAATGCAATGGCTTACTTCGAGCGCAAGCAAAAGATCTGGATCCAAAAAAACTGAAGTATTTAATTCCCTGATTGGAGATTAGCAGGGGGACTATGCAAGACGCAATAATCAATATCCAATATCCAATATCCAATCTCCAGCATCCAACATCCAATCTCCAAATCCTGATCATTGGCTCCCACCAGAGGCATTCAGTACTCTTGACTCTCTTTTGACATTCCTGTGACAACCCGCCTTGTCGTAATGTTTACTCTTCTCCTGCAAACATGAAAAAAACTCATTTCACAAAAAAGGAGAAATATCATGTTAACAAGAAAAGTTTTCCGGTCTTTGTTATTTGCATTGTTCATTGTCTCAAGTTTGCAGGCGCAGGGGAACGTGACAACCTATCATCATCCCCAATTGGAAGAAATCAATCTCGGCGGCCCACGTCTTGGTTTTACCTATCTGCTTGGTGATCATGATTACATAAAAAATTATACAGATGAGCCGATCGGTCCGACGATCAGTCAATTTGGATGGCACTTTGAGTACATGGTCAAGCCGGATGGCTACGGACCTTCTTTTGTGATAGAAGCCGTTCCGCTGGTTGCAGGCGTGGAATATGGGATTCTGTTGCCGTCAACGACGCTGGCGTTCGGTGTTCGCTTTCCAAACGGCATCGAACTTGGTATGGGACCAAATGTGCAATATCTCGGTGCTGATAAGGAAGGTGAAGCAGGTTTACAGACGGCGCTGACCATTGCCTTTGGCAAGACATTCAGTTACGGTCTGGTGAATCTGCCGGTAAATTTGGCGTTCACGACCAATCCGGATGGCGAACGGTTATCCCTTGTTTTTGGCTATGCGTTGAAAAAGAAAACGGTTCGGCGTGTGAATTGAGATCGCATTTGACTCTGAAGCTCAGTAAATGTCATGAAGCTAAGAGCCTCATGTCATTCTGCGAAGAATCTTTTTAGAACCTTTGTCTGATTTTTGAACTGAGATATACTCAATTTCTAAAAAGATCCTTCCAGGACGACAGCCAAAAGAAGCCTTAACTTAATGACACTGGGGCACGGTTAAAGGTAAGATTGGTCGTGTCAAATATAGCATGATAAAATGAAACTTAGCAAGGTGCGACGCACTTCACTCCGAATTTTCCAAGCAACATCAAAGATTTGCAGGTCTATCGGAACTAAGTGCGTCGCACCTTTAAGGCAAGGAGGTATAAAATGAATAAATCTATCACAATATTTCACTGGTTACCACGGATTTTGTGTGTTCTGGCTATTCTTTTTATCAGCTTATTTGCATTGGATGCGTTCAAACCCGGGCTGACGATCTGGCAACAACTACGTGGGTTTTTTATGCATTTGATTCCTTCATATATTTTGTTTGCATTTTTTGCAATAGCCTGGAAGTGGGAATTAATCGGCGGCAGTATCTTTACGGTGATTGGTATCGCCTTCAGCCCAATTGTTTTTACGCATAATTATAACATGAACCATTCAGTTAGTATGAGTCTTGGTATTATCATGTTGATTACTTTCCCATTCGTTGTCGTGGGAATTCTTTTTATTGTGAGTCATTATAAGAAGAAAAGGGCTGATTTAAAAAAGTGATGGATTCCTCAAAAATCTCAAAACAAGTGTGTGAATGAGCGGGTTTGTTCAAAGGCTTTAAATCAGCATTTTCAGTAAACGCAGCGCTGTCCGTTTTCCTTTCTCTCCGATTTCCAACACCGGCCCGACACAGCCCGGACAGCCTGCTTCACAACTGCATTTGTCGATGAGATTTCTGGCGGTTTGCAGAAGCTGTTCATGGGCATTGAACAACTTTTGTGACAGCCCAACGCCACCCGGATATCGTTCATAAATATAAATTGTCGGCAGTTCGGTAAATGGACTCCGAACCGTTGGCAATGCGATGAAATCCTTGGGATCTGCCATAACGAAAACAGGGGCAACATGATTTAAAATATTGGCCAGACCTTTTAATCCATCACCGAGTACTTCCTGCGTGATGTCGAGTTTTTCGCGAATATCATCCTCAAATTCTAACCAGAAAGCGACTGTCTGCAATTCGATTTCCGGTACTTCGATTGGGCCCCAGCCGACGTTCTCGTGGGTACGAAAACGAATTTTTTTGTACATCGTCGGCACGCTGGTGACAGCGACTTCCCCACAGGCTTTGGCGCCGTTTTTGATCTCAGCCTGCTCGAGAACATCCAATACTTTAAGATCGGATTTTACCTGTGCATCGGTGTAATAGTCGGAATCAACCGCGTGCACATAGGCCTTTTTGCGCTGCCAGTCAAGTCGATCGACATGATAGGTTTCGGTACCGTGCATGTAAATTGCATCCTGGTGAACATATAGCGGCGCGGTGACAAAATCGATTTCACCCAACACCCGCTCCTGCTCGGTTTGATCGATGATGACGACATTCTCGTTTTCCGCACTTCGCAGCGAGACGGCTTCGGCAGGATAAGTCTCCGCCATCCAGTGCCATTTGCCATCGCTGTGGTGCAGAACGCTGTTTTCCTGCAGGAATTCCAGCATATCCTGCGTTGCATCGACAGCGTAGGCGCCGTGGCCGAATTTCTCGCCATCGGTAAATGGCAACTCGAACGCTGCACATTTTATATGGCTGATCATGATTAATAAATTATTGGGATCGATGATGGCTTCCTCCACGGCACGCCCGAAAAAAAAGTCCGGATTTGAAATAATGTATTGATCCAGCGGC
>QQUM01000227.1 GCA_008501545.1 Calditrichota bacterium | reverse complement strand
AGAAATTATTCATCGGGTACTTTTCTTTCTGGCATTACAAAAATGGACGCTACCAAATCCACCAATTTCCTCTTCAGCAAATTCAAAAGAAAACTCATGAAGTAATTTTGAAATATCTCTTATTGTGTCTCCGGCCGACTCCATCAGTTTTGTTAGCCAATATCCAAACCGATTCCTGTTACTTGGATATTCAAAATCAACAATCAACAAAATCCCATCATCTTTCAAAACCCGATGAAATTCAGACATCGCCCTTTTTCCATTTGGATATCCGGTAAAGGCCATTGTGTTGACGACAGTATCAAAATGATTATCCGGAAAGGGAAGCTGTTCGACATTCGCCTGGAGAAGCGTCGCAGTAATACTTTTTCGAGATAGATTTTTTTGTGCAATTTCAACCATATTCATATTAAAATCAATGCCGTACGTCTCGTATTTGCTGGCATAGTGCATCAGCAGATAACCCGTTCCAAATGATGCTTCCAGAACACGTTTGCCTTCAATGTGCGGGATTACTGTTTTTATCCAGGTTTTCCAGATCGGCAGCAGTTTTACTGCAACATCGTATGTTTTCGCAAATTTTGAGTATTCTTCATCAAGTTTTTGCGTGTACTCAAGTGAATTTTCAGGTTCTTTTGAGTAGACGATATTTTCTTCAGGAACTTTAAAAAGCATCACCTTCTCCGGTTTTTAAAGGCAAGATTATTAATTTTTACATGGTTTTGTTCCAAATGATTCTGAATATAACCAACTATAAAGTATTAACTTGCATGAACAGACAAGTGACTATTTAGCCGGACTAAAACACTCTTGCGAAGGCTATAGGTAAATCTGAACGTGAGATGTAAATTTGTGGCATTCGCCACCAACGCTCCTCAAAAAAAATCATAATTCTTCAAAATGACAGGAAAAATGGCGCAGGAATTTGGGCTGGTAGGAAATGCGATAGCCGTGAATTTTATCGCGCTCCTGCCAGACTTTATCAATGACTTCAAGCATGTAGTCGAAATGACTCTGGGTATAAACACGCCGCGGAAAAGCCAGGCGCACCAGTTCAAGAGGTGACTGCTGTTCTTCGCCTTCTGCATTGAAATGGCCGAACATCACGCTGCCCAGTTCAACACTGCGAATTCCGCCTTCGATATAAAGTGCATTCACCAGGCCAATGCCCGGATAATGCAATGATGGAATGTGCGGAAGGAATTCCTTTGCATCCAAAAACACTGCATGCCCTCCCACCGGCTTGACGTACGGAATCCCTTTTTCCTCCAGAAAACGCCCCATGTAACTGATCGTCGCGTGACGGTAAACCTGATAATCGTAATCCAGCGCTTCCATAAATCCCACTGCCAGCACTTCAAGATCGCGACCGGCGAGCCCACCGTAGGTTGGAAATCCTTCGCGTAAAATAAGCATGTTGCGAAATTGCTCTGCCCATTTATCGTTCTGGCAAACAAAGAAGCCGCCGATGTTCGCCAGCCCGTCCTTTTTTGCGCTCATCGTCGCAGCGTCAGCATAAGAAAACATTTCCTGTGCGATTTCCAGCAGTGATTTATTGCCATAGCCTTCTTCCAGTTGACGAATAAAGTAGGCATTCTCAGCAAACCGGCAGGAATCGATGATCAGCGGGATATTGTGTTTTTTGAGCACTTCTTTCACGGCACGAATATTGGCCATGGACACCGGCTGGCCGCCGCCGGTGTTGTTGGTCACAGTGATCATGCAAAATGGAATACGTTCCGCCCCATTTTCATCAATAGTCTGCTGCAATTTTTCGATATCCATATTGCCTTTAAACGGAATATCCGCGTTCAAATCCATGCCATCTTTGCATAACAGGTTCAGTGCAATGCCGCCGGCATACTCAATGTTCGCCCTAGTCGTATCGAAATGGCTGTTGTTTGGAATGACATCCCCTTCTTTCACAAGAATGTGCGCCATTAAAGCTTCCGCCGCACGCCCCTGATGGGTGGGAAAAACATGCTGCATTCCGGTGATTGTACGTACACTTTTCTCAAATTTTTTCCACGAGCGACTACCGGCATAACTTTCATCGCCGAGCATCAAAGCCGCCCATTGCTGCGTCGACATGGCGCCGGTACCGCTATCGGTGAGTAAATCGATACAACAGTCGTCCGCATCGAGCAGAAAGACGTTGTTGTGTGCGTTTGTCAGGGCTTGTTTACGCTCATCCTTTGAGATTAAATGGATGGGTTCCGTCATTTTAATGCGAAAGGGCTCCATGATTGTGTGCATGTTTCACCTCCATAATGATCTACTGGCTTATCCATTCTAATACAAATAGAACAGGCGATTGGAACAGTTGTTGTGACAAACAAAAAATAATTTCCGGATGCAAACTAATATAAAGCAAGTAAATAAACAATATTATATGACGAAAATAAGAGAAAACATGTAGAACAATTTGAGTAAAAAAAACGCAAAAGGAGTTCGTATGCGATTTGGAATGTATAAAATTATTTTGTTCTTATGTGCACTTTTTTTGCTGGCTATTTCTGACTCAGGAAAAGACAACAAAGAAATGCTCGATGTGCTGAAAGAAAGCGCGATGACAGTCATAGATAAAAACCAGAAACTTTTTAATACCAACAAGGACGGCACAACAACGGACAAGGGTGTGACGAAAAAATGGTTTGCCCGCAAATCCTATGCACAATTTAAAAAAATGATTGCCGGTGAAGGCATCAAAATGAAAGATCTGGTGGAAAACACCGATGATCATCAACTGGCGCGTGTACTGACCGGCTATCTGGCGGCTGCGCGGGTTGTGATTGCCCGGGCACAGAAGAAAATCAACACAGATGGTGATGGCAGCAACAATCCAAAAGACTTTTATCCTGCGGTATTCGGGCGGTTGGTCGCAGATGAATTTTACAGCCGCACACAAATCAAAATCAAGCAAACGACTTCAGGAAAAGGCATGGGAGCGCGCAACAGCCGTTACAACGCACCCGATGCCTGGGAGAAAAAAGCGCTTGCAAAGATTGAGGCCCCAGGCTGGGAGATTAAAAAAGGATTTGGTGAACAGGTGGTTGAAAATGGAAAAAATCTCTACCGCTTTGTCATGCCACTGGAAATAAAATCGGCCTGCCTTGGTTGTCACGGCGATCCGCGGGGATCGAAAGATATTTCCGGACATGTGAAGGAAGGCTACCAACTCCACGAAGTCCGGGGTGGTATCAGCGTTACGCTGGTGCAGTAGCCTCTCGAAATTTATTGTTCGAATTGCATGGCCAACAGCGGAGCTGGAAATGAACCTAGAATTATCTGAAAACAAACTGAAGGCATATCTAACATTTCAGGAAGAAGACCTTGCAAACCCGGTCGATATCGCATCAATTGAAAAACTCCTGCACGAAGCCAAGATAACCAATGGCAAAATCAGTGAGGACTGGCAGGAAGCATACAACAAATTTCAGCAAAATACACTCGAAGATAACAAATGCATGATTGCAGAAGGAACACCGGCTATCGAAGGGAAA
>QQUM01000733.1 GCA_008501545.1 Calditrichota bacterium | reverse complement strand
CTTGCCTACAGTGAGGTTGCTGAATTGGCTTATTTTGGCGCGAACGTGCTGCATACAAAATGCATTCGTCCCAGTGTCGAGGATGGCGCAGAGTTGTGGGTGCGCAACACATTTGAGCCGGATGCACAGGGTACACAAATTGTGCTCGACAGTCAGAAAAAGGCCGGTGCCATTCGTGCTGTAACTTCTATTCCAAAACTCAGTTTGATCACAATTGAAGGACGCGGGATGCTGGGAATTCCCGGTGTGGCGGCTCGAGCTTTTGCAGCAACGGCGCGCAGCAACACCAATATCCTGATGATTTCACAGGCTTCGTCCGAGCAAAGTATCTGTTTTCTTATTCGTAAGCATAAAGCCGCCAAAGTTATCACAACATTGCAGGAAGAATTCAATGAAGAGCTGGAAAGCAGAGAAATAGATAAAATTACAAACATCGATAATGTCGTCATCATCACAGCCGTTGGCGCAGGTATGCGCTACACACCGGGAGTCGCTGGGAACATCTTTTCTGTGCTTGGCGAAAACAAGATCAATGTCATTGCGATCGCGCAGGGTTCTTCGGAATGCAGCATATCTTTTGTGATCGCTATGGAAGATGAAAAAAATGCGGTGCGATGTATTCATCGATTGACGGAGCGTTAGTAAAAAAGGAGAATTAAATGAACATGAATCGAATAACATGGCTGATAACTGTCATTTCTCTTACTGTTTTCTCATCGATAATCACCCTCTTGAGCATCTAATTTGGAACTGCTCAAAAATAAATATTTTATTAGCTGTGTCCTGCTATTTACCGTTTTTCATTTATGGCAGGACTTTTTCTCCACAACACCTTTCTTGTCAAACTACCTCGATGATCTGCTCTGCCTGCCAATTGTTTTGTCCGGCGTATTAGCAGTGCAGCGATATTTTAGTGCACATTCGCAGCGCTTTGTTCTCCCAACCAGCCATATTGTCTTTTCGTTTGTATTTATTGCCGTAATTTTTGAGGGAATTCTGCCCGCAATCAGTGCAAAATACACGCAGGATTTTTACGATATATTTGCTTATGCAACCGGTGGCTTTTTCTTTTCAGTTTTTATAAATCAGGCAGGAGACTAATCCCGCTCTACTTTCGCTCCGATAATTTCCCCTACCACATCGCTCGTCTTATCGATCTGCACAATCACATCAACGTAATCATTTTCGACGACAATATCGCCTTTAACTACGCTGTGATCCTCCAGGCGAATATAAAGGCGCTTGGATTTCCCGCGATTGTTGCCCTTAGGTTCTTTAACGATGATGTCGGATTTGACTTTTGTCCCATTATCAAGGGATATATGTCCTGTGTAGGTCTCGATGCCATCCCTCACCTGTGTGTTATCAAGTTCGATCTTGCCATTAACCGTAAAAATGTGACCACCGATTTGCGCTCCATTATCACAGCGAATATTGCCATTCACAGTGGCAATATCATCACGAATTTCAACATCACGGCCAATGTCCACAGTCCCATTTACCGATTGCACCTCGCGAACTTCCGATTTGCGTCCAATTTTTATCCTGCCATTCACTGTCCGGCATTCACCCCGCACTTCACAGCCTTTGCCGATTCGAATCGAGCCATTGACTGTATTCATGCTTCCCCGCTTCTTTTCCCCGTCATCAAGGCGCAATGATTTATTCACTGAAATCTGGCATGCCTGGGCGATGCCTGCCATAAAAACAAACAAAGAAACGATTACGTAACTTTTTCGCATCACGATCTCCACTTCAATTTAAATAATGATTCATTCAATAAACCAATGGCTTCATCTACCGACTTTTTCTGAAGTTGTTTCGTGTTTTTATGCATTGAAAGCGCACTAATGCGATGGGAAGGCCATCCAGGTGCTGGTGTAACTGAATTTAGCCAGAACCGTGCGATTTAGATTGCGTGGTTTAACCGGGTCGAAACGGAATCGGTCCAGATTGACTCCTTCATTATAGACCAGGTAAAAATCATTGCCTTCGCGCATGTTATAGCGAAAACGGACATTCACCGTAACATCTTCATCAAACGTATTGTACTGTGCGAAAACGCTGCCGGAGACCTGTGTACTAAACGCAAACCGTGCTCTTAACTGATAAACATCCCCACGAAAAATTTCATTTGTGTTTTTAAATTCAATGCGGTTGTATTGCACGCGACCAAGCAAGGTTAAATATTTTGAAAGCGACCACTCCGGATTGACGGCAACGGAGATTCGTGTGCCATCATAATACTGACCGGCAGTGATTTCGCCCTCAGCCCGGCAAGGCATTGAATAAGGCATAAAGTACTGTGTGACAACATCAGTAAAATAGTACTTTGCAGGTAAAATATCGATATCATCACTCAATTCGAAAGTATCCGGCAACGCTTCATAATTAGAGCGCAACCCAAAAACAGCACCTCCGGTATTTTTTAACGAGAGCTGCAGCCGTGGACCAATAACAGCCGATTCAATCGCGCTATCTGTATTGCGATGATAAACGGAATTGAGCCACTTTATTTGCGTACTATTGAACTTTGAGTTTTCATCATGCAGCCAGGTATAACCCAAATCGCCATTCCACTTGGTAAAATCTTCCCGAAAAATGAACCCCATACCCGGATCAAAGTATTCACCCGACCAGATCATCCCAAGTTTATATCCGATCCCCTGAAAACTTCTTCGGTTCATTTGCACTGAAATCCGGCCATTTTCACTGAATGCATCTGAGGCCGGTGCATCCTCGCCGTGAATAACGCTTTGGGCAATTGCATAGCTCAGGTAGTCATCGCCCCACAGGCGAATATTTGCATCCAGGCCGAAGGCAAAATTGCGGTCACCATGCGCATTCATTCGGGACGTAACCATCCCACCAATGGAAGAGAATGGATTAAGAATCCGCCGTCGCAAACGCAATACATTAAAATTTTCTGATTGGAGTTCGTGGCTTTTTTCAGTTTGCAAGTTCATGGCACCGACATCCCACGTGCCGATGCGACCAACCAACCGCGCTCCCCCATAAATAGGGATGATATTGCCGTCTTCATCGATGCCGACGCGACGGCTGTAAAACAGGCGGGTTCCATCACCGGTGGCAAATTCAAAGACACTGGAGCGTTCCTGAAAAAATAACCGCTTTTCCGGAAAAAACAGCGAAAAACGTGTTAAATTAACTTGTTCATCATCCGCTTCAACTTGTGCAAAATCCATGTTTGCTGTTAAATCGAGTGTGAGATTGCTGGTTAAACTGTATTTGAGATCAAGACCAAGTTCACGTTTGAACGAGTCATCTTTTATATACGCTGTTTCCGGATCATTGAGTTCATTGCTGTATCCAAATCCTGCCAGAAGATAAGGTGTAATGTAGACAGGATTTTGTCTTTGAATACCGTCAAACTCGATCGTCGCCATAATGGATGGCTTTATGTGAGCTAGCATAAATTTTTTGGGGAAAGGCGGGAAATTAATTGACTCCGTCTTCTTTCCCAGCCAACGCCACGTGGTCAAGCCCATG
>QQUM01000569.1 GCA_008501545.1 Calditrichota bacterium | reverse complement strand
TCGCCTCTTGCAATACATGCTGATAGATGGAGTCGGGGACTGAAGTTTTCAAAATATCCTGTACATTATAAATGAAAACCGATGTTGTGACCACGTTTGTAACCGAACGAATCAGCTCATCCGGATGCGCTGAATTGATAACCTGGCCAATTAAATCCCGCCCGACGATGCCAATCACCGGTTCTGCATCGGTGAGCCAGTGAATAACGCCGTTTTGGACTTTGTTTTTGAGAATCTTCGCAACTGTTTTTTTAAACGCATCACTGAAGACAGCCTGCGCCTGCAAGTGTGGCCCCGCAAACAATACGATGAAAATCGCGACGAGCACTTGTTTTTTTTTCATTGCAGCGTCCTTTTTTCTTGAACAACAGGTTCCACACGTGGGGCAAGGCTACCGTGGTGTTCTTCACAAAATCGTGTAGCCCATGCACTTGTGGCATAATAGCATGGCAGTAGTCAGGTTGGTAATACGATAATGCCGTAAAGATTGGCCAATTTATAATTTAGTATGTTAAAAATACTGAATGAAAGCAAGGTAAATAAAATACCAGCAACCAATTCAAGTAATCCAAACGCAAAATTGTTCGTTGAAACTTCATTTGCGTAAATGCATGAAAGATCGTATACTTTACGTTACATCAAATTGGTTTTAGAATCATTTCTTTGAATTTCACTTGAAATAGCACTCAGGGCAAGGGAAGCAGAACGTTGGAAACCACCGAACTAATTGAAAAGCAAAAATCGAAAAACCAGGACTTACTTTACATCAACAGAGAGATAAGCTGGCTATCCTTTAATGCACGGGTTTTGCAGGAAGCCGCCGATCCATCTGTTCCGCTGCTTGAACGATTGAAATTCCTCGGGATTTTTTCCTCCAATCTGGATGAGTTCTTTCGCGTTCGTGTGGGGACGCTGAAACGTATGATCGATGCTGGCATAAAAGCAAAATCCCTTATTAGTCATAAGCCGAAAAAAGTGCTCAACGATATCCACGACATTGTCCTGGAGCAACGGGAACAATTCGATAAAATCTTTCGGGATCTCACCAAAGCGCTCGAACAAGAACGCATTTTTATGATCAGCGAGCGTGAATTGAATGATGAGCAAAAAGAGTTTGTACAAAATTACTTTGACACAACAGTCAGACCTGCTCTTGTGCCAATCATGCTCAACAGTGTTCGGAAATTCCCCTATTTGATAAACCAAATTCTCTATCACGCCGTTCACCTGAAAAATGAGCGTGAACCGGAAAAATCCCAATATGCGCTCATCGAAATCCCAGCTGAGGAACTCCCCCGGTTTATCGTTCTACCCCGCTATGGCAACAACAATTACGTTATCATGTTAGATGACATCATTCGTTTTGGTTTGAAAGACATGTTTGCCATTTTCGATGTTGATGAAGTCAGTGCTTACACCATTAAACTCACGCGTGATGCTGAACTGGACATCGATGATGATGTGACCTCAAGCCTGTTTGAAAAAATCTCCAAATCGATAGAACGGCGGGAGTGGGGACAGCCCGTTCGCTTTGTGTACGACCGGGAAATGCCGGAAGATTTGCTGAACTTCATTCTTGAAAATACCGGTTTGACTGAATTCGACAACCTGATTCCTGGTGGACGTTACCACAATGCCCGCCATTTTATTGGCTTTCCAAAAGTCGGCGGCAGTCATCTTCGCAACAACGAGCCGGCACCGATTCCACACCCAATGTTGCCACGACGATCAAGTTTGATTCAGGCGATTTCGGAAAAAGATGTGCTTTTGCATTATCCTTACCACTCCTTCAACCACCTCGTCGATTTCCTGCGCGAGGCAGCGATCGATCCGAAGGTTACTTCTATAAAAATGACAATCTACCGGTTGGCAAGGGATTCAAAAGTCATCAATGCCTTGATCAATGCAGTTCGCAACGGCAAAAAAGTGACGGTGTTAATGGAATTGCAGGCACGTTTTGATGAGGGCGCGAACATTAAATGGACGAAAAAACTTGAAGCCGAAGGCGCCCACCTGATCAGCGGCATAAGTGGAATGAAAATACATGCCAAGCTCTGCCTGGTGACGCGGATTGAAGACAAGAAAAAAGTGTACTATGCCTCCATTGGCACCGGCAATTTCAATGAATCAACCGCAAAAATTTATAGTGATCATGCCCTGCTGACATCCCACAAACATCTCACAAAAGAGGTGGCTAAAGTTTTTGAATTCCTCGAAAATACATACAAATCACATCGCTACAAATATCTCCTTCTCGCCCCTTTTTATATGCGCAAGCGTTTTAAGAAATTGATTAGAAATGAAATTAAAAATGCTGAAGCCGGAAAGGACGCCTACATCCTGGCGAAAATGAACAGCCTGGTTGATCGGGAAATGATCAATTTGCTTTACCAGGCAAGTCAGGCTGGTGTGAATGTAAAAATGATCATTCGTGGCATATGTTCCCTGGTCCCCGGCGTAGATGGACTCAGTGAAAATATTGAAGTCATCAGTATTGTGGACAAATATTTGGAACACTCCAGAATTTTTATATTTTGTAATGAGGGAGATGAAAAAATCTACATTTCCTCGGCAGACTGGATGGTTCGAAATCTGTCCAAACGCATCGAAATCGCAACACCAATTTACGATCCGGCCATCAAAGAAGAATTGAAGCAGTTCATTGAGATACAGTTTAAGGATGCCAACAAAGCACGCATTATCGATGCAAGCATGGATAATCAAATACGTCGTAATGATGATCCCACGAAGCGCTCGCAAATAGATATTTATAATTACTTGATAAAGCGGAAATCCCGGTTAACCGAATCCTGATTTCAGGATAATCTATTGCTTTTTACCAAATTACGATTATTTTTCACCTTTTGATAATCAGCTCTTTTTCAAATCATAATTCTGCACGGAGAAAGTCATGAAAACTTTAACTATCGTACGCCATGCCACTGCCGTTGCCCGTGATGAAAAGAAACCGGACTTTGCACGCAAACTGCGTAAAAAAGGCCGGAAGGAAGCGCAAACAATCGCCGGCCGATTTGCAAAGCGCCAATTGATTCCCGATTTGATCCTCACCAGCGCAGCCCCACGTGCTGCGGAAACTGCAGAAATGTTTGCCGCCGCTCTGGAATATGACAAAAGTGCGATTCAGGCATCCGAGGAACTTTATGAATTAGGCGATGCGACCGCATTACTGGATTTGATAAAAACATTTGATGAGAAAATGGCCCACGTCGTCATCGTCGGTCACGATCCACTGCTTTCCGATTTCGTGCATTTGATGATCCCCGAATTTGAGCTGGCTTTACCAAAATGTGCGATAGCACAAATTTCATCACGCAGAAAATTCTGGCGCAATTTGCAGACTGGTGATGGCACGCTGGAATTTTATGAATATCCGGTAAAAATGCCTGACAAAAATGTGGTCACCGCAGCGATTCGCAAGGAATTCAATTCACAATTGCAGAAGAGTATCTCAACCGTCTTTGATGCATTCCATATTAAAAACAAGACAGC
>QQUM01000762.1 GCA_008501545.1 Calditrichota bacterium | reverse complement strand
CTTGTCGTTTTGGCCGAAGATCGTTTCCAGGACTTGCGCATGCGCCGCCGCAGCCGCACCTTTGAAGACAACAGCGACGAGGACGTGTTCCGACAAATTGCCAGCGAGCATGGATTGCAATCCGATCTCGATATCACCGGCCCACAACACCGGACTCTTGCACAAGTCAATCAAAGCGACCTCGCATTTTTGCGCGATCGTGCACGTGCTATCGATGCCGAGACATGGATTGAGGAATCGACATTACACGCTGTGGCGCGTGCCCGACGGGAAACCGATACCGTGACGCTCTCCTACGGACAATCGCTGCACGAGTTTTCCGTTTGCGCCGATCTGGCACAGCAGCAAACAACGTTCACAGCCAGCGGCTGGGATGTGGACGCTAAGGAAACGCTGCAGCATGATGCCAGCGATTCGATTCTCGGCAGTGAACTCAATGGCGATCTCAGTGGTAGTGCAATTTTGCAACAAGCAGTCGGTACACGAACCCAGACTATCGTACACCAAACTCCGGCAACAGCGGAAGAAACCCGCTTTTATGCAGAAGCACACTTCCGTGAACACGCCCGGCAATTTGTCACCGGTACTGCAAAATGTGAGGGCAATCCGAACATCCGCGTCGGTACAAAACTCACACTTAATGGTCTGGGTGATTTATTCAATGGCAATTATTATGTAAACGAAGCCATACACACCTATGATCTACGACAAGGATATGCCACAATGTTCCGCGTCGAACGCTGTGGCATCGGCCAATCATCTTAACCTGAGTTTTTTATGTTTGAAGACACATTGACAAACACAATTGACACGCGCCTCCCTGGCGGTTTTGGCGGCCGTTTTTATGGCGTTTACCCTGCCCTGGTCGTCGCCATCAATGATCCTGATGGGCAAGGGCGTGTGCGTATTCGCCTGCCTTGGGCTGTGGATAGCGAAAACGGCAATTACGAAGCATGGGCACGTTTGGCAACGATGATGGCCGGAAACAACCGTGGTTCCTGGTTTATCCCGGATGCCAACGATGAAGTCCTCATCGCATTCGAAAGCGGTGATACACGACGCCCGGTCATAGTCGGGATGTTGTGGAACGGTCAGGATGCGCCCCACGAATCGATGGATAGCGGCGAGGAAAACAACATTAAATCAATTCGCTCGCGCAACGGTGTAAAAATCACCATGGATGACAGCAGCGGCCAGGAGCAGATGATTCTGGAAACACCCGGTGGCCAGCGTGTCAGTTTGCAGGATGGACCTGGCGTAATCGAATTGCAGGATTCCAATGGTAACAGCGTGCGCATGGAAAGCTCGGGCATCACGATCAATGCTTCTGCGAAAGTGACGATCAACGCCAGTCAAGTGGAAGTCAGCGCCGGCATGGTCAACGTGAACGCCGGTTTATCAAAATTCAGCGGTGTGGTGCAAGCCGATACCGTGATTTCGAACAGTGTCATCAGCGCCAGCTATACACCGGGCGCGGGAAATATTTGGTAAAATTATGAACCATGTCGTGAAATGGAAAAGTCCGTCACCTTATTGGCGCAGTGAGCTCAGCAACAATGCCACGAAATTCAATACACCGAAAATCCTTGAGTTTACATCAGATAATTTCATGGATGAGTTGCTCAACGCGCTCAATACAGTGCCAGAGAAAAACAATGGTACCCAGCAAACAAAGGTCACCAATAGATTGCGTGCATTTCAGCCTAAAAAAGTAGATTGGCGTGGCAACAAACTGGATCCGGAAATGTTAAAATTGTACCAACCCGCGCATCAACGCCATTATTTGGTCAGTGCGTCACTGGTCTGCGAGCGTCCCGGTTTGCCTGATCGATTAGTCGCAGTGAACCGGCAGGAAAGCGTTGGTTTCGTCATGCGCCGACTGATCAGTATCGATGGTCAAAATGCAACCATTCCGCAAAACGAATTCGCCCTTGTGCAACAGGATGGTGATTATGTTTGGAAAAAGGTAACGGATACAAATGATGCACAATTCCTTGTAGAAGGCGAAGAAATATTACCGATGTTCCCACTTGGTTTCAAGCGTTGCAATAAACAAAATCGTCGCATTTTCGCGGGCACAATTCCAGTGAGCCGCTGTGAAATTTATGATAATACACCACTGCCGCCTGACCAGGCTGAAGCGTTTACAGGCAAACCTGCAGACAGCAAAGCCAGTCGCCTCACTGCGTTCCAGATCGACGTGACCGGACCGTGGGAAAATTTGATCGATTTGGCGAATTCAGGAGCGCAATTAGTGGTCGAAGAAGCATTTCCTACCGGAGACAGCTGGCCTGGTGGTTACGAAGAGAAACGGCTAGGAAAAATCGCCAATATTCGGGAAATGCGCGAACAAATTTATACTGCATCCCAATTCATTCTCATTGATTTTGCTGCTTTTCTGGAAAAGTTCATCCCGGATGTTTATAAGAAAATTAAAAATAGCACACACTCACTTCCTGATACAGGAAAACAAAATTTATACAATACACTCGGCGCGATAAAATGTAAACCATACTCTGTGCTGAAGGATACAACATTACCACCCATTGCGAGCAATCTTCGTTCAGCTTTATACACAGTGATCGTGAATCCCACCAATCCCGGTATCATTTTTCCATTTGCGGATCCCGGACTGGATATCACCCCCGATCCATCGACATACGACAGCAACACATTGCAGAAAAATTATACCGCCTACAATTCCACTGATCTGCTCACTGCCATCAAAGATGCGCTGGACGAAACACCCGCTGAAGATGTCGCTATACCGCAGCGACAACTTGCTGCCAGAATCGCTGACCAAGGTAAAATTGATGAAAACGGCGGCACGTATTACGTGCGCTGCGTTTACCGTCGACCGCAGTGTCACCCCTGGCGCCGTGACGAAGTGAGCCGGCCAACCGAGCCATTCCAGCTCGCCGGTTTTTTCGATCCCGATGCGCCGGCACGGCCGATTCGCGTAACATTGCCCGCGGATCCGACACCAGCAGGATTGCGCAAATACGCCAAAAATTCAGCGTTTTTAATGTCCGCAAAAATGTGTGGTTTTGGAGCAGCTTTAAAAAAAATAACCTTCGGCGATTTGGTACTCTCGGTTTTGCCGTGGCCATTTCATAAATCTCTAAAAAGTAAAGTTGGAAACATTGAAGACTGTTCCGGTTCAGGTCGTGTTTGTTCGCTTTCGATTCCCGTAGTGACCATCTGTGCTATGTTTCTGCTGATTATGATCGTCTCTATTCTCAACTTTATCTTCAAATGGATGCCATGGTTTATTTGCTGTTTTTCACTACCAAAGTTTCGAAAAGAAAATTCGGATTGAGTAAAAAATGAACGAAGCTGAACTCTACGGACAAGGCGTGGCTTTTCCACCGCGCATCAGTGCCGAAGGGCGCTGGCAACTTTCAACCGGTGCCGAAAACATCCGCGATGCCATCAAAATTATATTGCTCACTGCTCCCAATGAACGCATCCTGATGCCAAATTTCGGTTGCGGTCTGCACCAATATTTATTCGA
>QQUM01000391.1 GCA_008501545.1 Calditrichota bacterium | reverse complement strand
GGCGCTGACGTTGGTTTGTTTTCAATCTATTTGTTAAATCTCCTGTCACTGCAACCGGGCGAAGCACTTTTTATGGAGGCTGGAATTCCCCATGCTTATGTAAATGGCAACATTATCGAATGCATGGCGAACTCCGACAATGTTGTCCGTGCCGGCCTGACACCGAAATTCCAGGATAAAAACACCCTGATGGATATTTTGACCTATTCATCGGGCGAAGTAGCAATTCTTGGTGACAGCGCCGCAAAAAGGAAAACGGTCTATCCTGCACCTGTCGAAGAATTTGTATTATCCCGTATACAAATACAAGCCGGGGAGAGGGAAAAATTGGGATTAGGCAAACCGGCTATAGCGCTCGTTTTAAATGGCGAAATCGAGGTTAAATCGAAACATGGCAGCGAGAAATTTTACCGGGGGCAATCGATCTTCTTTCCTGCATGTTTACCCGAAGCAGCGCTTGTCGCTTGTGATGACAGCCTTGTCTTCGTCGCCACGGTACCGTAATTACAAACTACAATTATACGTAACAAACATAACTTTGAAATTAGAATTCTAGGATTTGACAGGCTTAATACAACTAGAGCGAAAGCATCCCGCTGAGCGTAACAAACGTCGTCCTCGGCGGGACGCCTTCGGACTAGTTCTCAAGAATTCAGACTTTTCTTCTCCAAATATTTTTACATTGAACTCTCATTAAAAATAAGTAAAATGCAAATCTGGATTGATGCTGACGCATGCCCCGCCGCCACAAAAGAAATACTTTACAGAGCGGCAAAACGGATTAAATGCAATCTGATCCTCGTAGCCAACCAACGGCTGCGTACACCGAACTCGCCATTTATTCACACCGTGCAGGTAGATGCCGGCGCGGATGCAGCGGATGATTACATCAACAAAAACATCGACAAAGGTGATCTGGTCATCACTGCAGATTTACCGTTGGCTGCGCGGGTTATCGAAAAAGGGGCTTTTGCACTCAATCCACGCGGGGAGTTTTATGAGAGTGAGAATATCCGGCAAATTCTATCAATACGCAACTTCATGGAAGATTTGCGTTTGAGCGGTATTGAAACGAGCGGACCGCCTCCTTACAACGCTAAAGATCGCGAAGCCTTCGCTAATGCATTGCATCGATTTTTAGAAAACACCTTCTGGAAATAAAAAAGCCAATCCACTTATTCGGATTGGCTTTGAGAAAACCCCGGATACTGCAGAAAAATCAACATTGAATCTGTAATTCAACCTCTGTTCTCCCCCAGCCGCCTTGCCCGGGTGCAGCATCGTAGTATTTTAAAACGGCAAGATTTTTCTTCAGTGTCTGGTGCACTTCCCATTTCAAACGACTCTTTCCTTTTCCGTGTGCGATCGTCACAGATGTGTATTTTTTTTCTACCGCATAAGCGATAAATTCCTGCACGACATCTGCAACCTGCTCGGGGAAAAATCCATGCAGATCGAGAAAGTCTTCGACTTGTACAGGATTCTGTAGTTCTTCGGGAATTTCAATTTTCTTTTTGGCCATTAAATCGGTCTAAATAATTATTGGGCTAAAAACAAAAAGATTGTCGGTCTTTTATGCATTTCCGGTTTTTGTTTTTGCTGCCATTCTGCAATTGTAAAAGTTTGGATGCGCTGTGAATCCATAGTGAGATCAGTCGCAACGCACAAGCGGGTATTCCCATTGCAGTTTTGCAGCAAATCCGTAAATAAAAGCGTATTGCGGTATGGGGTTTCGATAAAAAGTTGTGTCTGCCTTTCCTGCCGTGAACGTTTTTCATAAAAATTTATTCTTTGACGGCGCTCATTTTTTTCAATCGGTAAATAGCCATTAAAGGCAAAACTTTGTCCATTTAATCCGGATGCCATCAACGCCAATAAAATTGATGAGGGACCGACGAGGGGCACGATAGCAAAACCAATCCTGTGGACACGTTGAACAACTTCCGCTCCCGGATCAGCAACTGCAGGGGTACCCGCTTCAGAAAGCAAGCCGAGGTCATGTCCCTGCTGCAACGGAGCGAGAAAACCGGCAATCTGCTCCGGCTGTGTGTGCTTGTTCAGTTCATAAAAATGCAGCTCTGTCAGCTTTTTGTCGATACCTAATTTACTTAAAAAACGGCGTGCGGTTCTCGCATTCTCAACGATGAAATGCTCAATTTGGTTGATGACATCCAGGTTGTATGAAGGGAAAATAGTAGTATATTTTGACTCGCCCAGCGGGGCAGGAATAAGATAAAGCGTTGGTTTCATTTTTGAGTTCACAGTTTATAGCAAGCGTTCCAAATTTTGATAAAATTACTGGTTTATATTTATGAGCACAATTTCAAATTGCAAATAAACCATGTGCATACACAATACTTGGCTGGCCCTTAAAAAGCAAGCAAGAAAAACCATATGCTATCCGCTACGCGTAGCTGTTTCGCTGTGAGTAATAGTATTTCTTTAGATAAGTAACACGTTGAAACGTCAAATGTCGAACGACAGGAAAAAGACATGAAACGTGTAACCTGCAACTTTTAAACGTTTTAACCTTCAAACATTCAAACGTATCTATGTGGTTCAATTCCTGGGAATTTCTTTATTTTTTACCGACTGTACTCGCCATTTATTACAATTTAAATCGTCGGGCGCAAAACCTGTGGCTGGTGGTTGCCAGCTATTTTTTTTATGGCTGGTGGGATTGGCGGTTTCTATCACTGGTTCTCGCCAGTACGCTTGTCGATTATTTTGCTGGTTTGTACATTCAGAATCAACAGGACACTGGAAAGAGAAAACGCGGGCTTTATGCCAGTCTTTTGATGAATCTGGGCGCGCTTTCCCTTTTTAAATACTTCAATTTTTTTGTGGACAGTTTTACAGCTTTGGGCGATTCCATCGGGCTCAATTTCAATACCCCGGTTATGCGCTTGCTGCCCCCGGTGGGGATTTCGTTTTACACATTTCAAACTTTGTCCTACACCATCGATATTTATCGCCGCAAGCAGAAGCCGGTACGAAATTTCATCGATTTTGCACTCTACGTCACCTATTTTCCTCAACTCGTCGCCGGCCCCATTGAGCGGGCGAGCACACTTTTGCCGCAGATTCAAAAGAAACGAATCGTCACCCTCGAGCAATTCCAGGCCGGTTGTCTGCTGATTCTCATCGGCCTGTTTAAAAAAATCGCGTTGGCGGATGCAGCAGCACCGTTGGTTGATGAAGTTTTTGCCAATCCGCAGGCACAATCGTCGATTATTTTATTGAAAGGGCTTTATCTTTTTTCGCTGCAAATTTACTGTGATTTTTCCGGATACAGCTCCATAGCCCGCGGTGTCAGCAAGCTGATCGGTATTGAGTTGAGTGAAAATTTCCAGACACCCTATCTCGCTGCCAACATCACTGATTTCTGGCGACGCTGGCACATCACACTCTCGCGCTGGTTGCGGGATTATCTGTATATCCCGTTGGGTGGCAACCGAATTGGAAAAACCCGGACCTACATCAATCTCATGCTCACGATGCTCATCGGTGGGCTCTG
>QQUM01000798.1 GCA_008501545.1 Calditrichota bacterium | reverse complement strand
GCAGCACAGAATTTAGCTGGGGTACTCGGAACCAACTGATTGATAGCATGAGTCTGCCACTGGGTTCGATAAGATTAACCCGTAAATTTTTGCATTCAGATCCGGTTGAGCCATTTGAAGTTGCGAATGCGACGGGAACAATCAAAAAGGAACTCGAACGATTACCGCGCTTCAAGTCGGCAAATATGGGGCTACTCGGCGTTGCAGCAACGCCAATCACACTCGCCTTAATGCATTTGCAGGAAGACAAGGATAATTTCTCTTCAACAGCAGGGTATGTATTAACCCGGGAAGCCGTTTCAGAAATATGCACGAATCTGCAGCCAATGCCGGTTGCTGAACGAAAAAAACTGCCCGGATTACACCCTGACAGAGCGGATGTCATATTTCCGGGATGTCTCATTATTCAAAAATTTATGGAACATGCAGAATTTGATCGCCTGCATATCAGCCTCGGGGGATTACGATTTGGCTATGCACTGGCAAAATTGCAATGGAAGGCGTAACGCGCCGCTTTGCGGTCGGACAACAGCGGCTGGTTAGAAAATGCCTGAAGTTGAGAAAAGCTGGAACGAAGCCGAAGACCGCTCGATTGAGTTGTTTTTTGCATGGAGTTATTGACTTCGAACAAGCCTACTCCGCTTCGACCAAAGAATTAGAATCCCGCGACAAACACCCCTGATGTATTTTTAAGTGTTATAAACTGTATCCAATATCGCTTCAGGATGTTTGGCAGCGACACGTAATAAAACTCGTGCTGCACCCTCAGGTTTTCTCCGGCCTTGTTCCCAATTACGCAATGTTGAAGGGCTAATTCCTAATAACTGAGCAAATTTATCTTGAGAAAGCCCGTATTGTTTGCGAAGTGATTTTACATCAGGCTCTCTGAATTCGAAGACTCGACCAGGTTTCATTTCGCCACGAATTATTTTTCCTCCTTGCTCAATACTTTCAAGGAGTTCTTCGAATAATTTCTGTTTCATTTGAATTCCTGCCTAACAAAGTTGCTTAAAATTTTTAATTGTTCCTGCGTCAAATTATCTTGTTCGTTTTTAGGATAGAGTAAAAGCACGATGATAATTTTTTTAGGTTTAAGCCAGTAATAAATAACACGTACACCTCCACTTTTTCCACTGCCCTGCCGAGTCCAACGTATTTTTCTCAGACCGTTACTACCGCGAATGATATTTCCTGCTTCAGGATTTGCAATAATTGTATTTTGTAGGTTCCGATAATCATCATCGCTTAGTAGGTTTTTCAGTTTTTGTGTAAAAATTGGGGTTTCGATTATCTGCATGATTGCAATCTACGCCAATGAAGTAGTAAAAACAACTTATATTTACTATTTTTTTCAATTGGTCGCGGTGATTACATGCGATAAATCTCGCAGCTAAAAACAATGAAAAAGAGCAAGATTTAGAATTTAATTTAAGGTAAAATCTTGGCAGCAGCCCACTTGAAACGACAGGATAACGCGCCGATGTGGAGCGGCAAACATACGGGCATCAAGCCTTAAATTTTCAATTAATTAACGCGAAAGTGAAACTCTGAATTGCCGAAGGCTGTTTGTCGTCCCACACAAGTGAAATGTTAGAAACCAGCCTGAAACTGAGAAAGGCCAAACCGAAGACTACCCTTTTATGCTTTAAAAAGGTGCAAATATGATTCAACAGAATTATGCTCAACATTCCTATAGAATTATTCATAATGAGTCCACATTCTGATGATTTTAACTATTTTTTTATCCGAAATGACTTGATATACTAATCGATGTTGAATATTGATTCTCCGAGAGTAAGCACCGGAAAGATCTCCCACTAATTTTTCAAATGGAGGTGGTGTTTTAAATGGATTCTCACGCAACAGGTTTAACAAATTTTCTGTTTTTTGTCGTAATCCACTGGATGCCAGTTTTTTTGCATCTTTTTGTGCATGCTTAGTAAAAACCAGTTCCCATTCTACCATTCCAATTCCTTGGTGCAGTCATTTATATCCGTTTTGAGGCCTTCTCTAATTGATTCGCGCATATTTGGAATTGAGAGAAGGTAAATTGTTTCTTGGATAGCTCGCCAATCACTTTCAGAAATAAGAATTCCATTTACACGTTTACTTGTGATTTGCAGCGGTTCATGAGATTGTGCTGTTTCATCGAGTAACCTGTAAAGATTCTCGCGAGCTTTCGTGGCAGTAATAGTTTTCATGGGTTTCCTTTCAGTAGATTATAAACGCATTTTAACGTACGTAATAATGTACGACAAGTCAAGGGGATTCTTAAATTAAATCGCTATTCATGAAAAACACTGCCACCAAAAACGTTGGAAAAGAACAAGACTTGGAATTCAACTCAGGACAAAACTTTGGCCAGCGACTCACTTGAAACGACAAAAATAACGCGCCCCTTTGCCGCCGCAAACTGCTTTAAATTTGTAGCAATTTACGCGAGCGAAAAAATCTGAATTCGAGCGGATCGTTTGCGGTCGGCCAACAGGGGCTTGTGTGTGCCCGGCATGGCACGTGTATGTTTCTATTAGAAATATACACAGATTATCCAGAGGGTGCAAGTCCCTTATGGGCGAGTTGGCGAAGCCCATTAGTAAGCCGCAAGGGCGTCTCGGGTGACTGAGAGTCTGAAGGAAGCGGGACTACAAGAGTCTGTACGGAGGAACACAGCCGTAGGCCGACGAAGCAAAACTGCATACGAGGCATAGCTTTTTGGGTGAGCAACCACATCTTTGCGAAGCCCGTAGCCAATAAACATTGCTATGTAGATGCAGCCGCGATAGATTCAAGGATAAGTGCCTTACCCGGGGAGATCTGTCATCTGTTGTTGCCAGCCGTTTACGACTGATTGCCCGACAGCGGGACGAGAAACCGTCCATGACAAGCCGAAGGCCGGCGAAGCAAAAGTCAGCCGAAGCCATAGTAGCCAAATGTCCCGCTTAATAGCGGGAACACGGTGAAGGGCTGAACATTAACCCGTTCCGAATTGAGTTGGGATGAATGCAGGTGTTTAAGGTTGTATCCGAGTCTGCTTCAAGCCTATCACGAAACGGAACACAGTCAGAAGAAACAGGAACGTATGATCACTCAGGTATTATCGAGCGAAAACATGAAACAGGCTTTCACCCAGGTTTTAGCGAACAAAGGTGCCGCAGGTATAGACGGCAGATCAGTTAACAATCTGTCTTCGCACTTGAAAGCGCACTGGAGTTCGATCAAAGAAAGGGTGGAATCTGGCAGCTATCAACCTGATCCTGTTTTGGGCGTGGAGATTCCCAAGAGCAGTGGCAAGACACGGCTTTTGGGCATTCCAACAGTTGTTGACCGCCTACTTCAACAGGCTTTACACCAACAACTGAGCCCGATTTTCGAACGGGACTTCCAGGAACACAGCTATGGTTTTCGCCCGAGTCGCAACGCGCATCAGGCGATTAAACAGGCTCATCAGAACATTAATGACGGCTATCAGGATATCGTTAATATCGATCTGACAAGCTTCTTTGATGAAGTGAGTCACG
>QQUM01000269.1 GCA_008501545.1 Calditrichota bacterium | reverse complement strand
AAGGACTTATTTTGCTGACAGGCGAAAATGAAACCTGTGTCAACAATATCTATCCTGCGTTCCGTTCAAACAAAATTGTAAAAGCAATCAAGGATTTGCGGGATACAGACGATTTTTTTGAGGATGTTTGCGAAGAAACCAAGGGATTCATTTTTCAAGTGAGGACATAAAAATGGCTGACAAAAACTATGGCATCAATAAAAACGTGGAACGTCGTCGGAATGAAAGATTTTCGACATGGCTCAATACGTCGTTTCAAGTAAATAGCATGGAATGGCAGCGGGGTTATGTTCGTGACATCAGCGCGGGCGGGATGCAAATCGTGACACTGGAACCGTTACAAGAAGGTAACCGGACAACTGTCGTGCTTGAAAATGTGCAAGACCGTGAAAACGTCCTTGTCGAGGGAAAGGTTGTCTGGAAAATTCACGACAGCCCCAGCGGACAAGATGATTGGGTAGCCCCATCGATGGGAATCGAATTTGAAACGTCACTCCCTGTAGACACACAATGTTTTGTGCATTAGACGCTTCCGGGAGATACACATCCACACAGAATTTCAACTGAAAATGAGTGCTGAGGCCCCCAGAAAGACCGGCACAAAGATAATCTCAATCAAGCGCCAGGCCGCAACGATTCCCAAAAGCGCAAAAGCCTGATTATTGCATAATTCTGCATATTTTACAGCAAGATTTTCAGGCAGAACCAAAGCCATCGCTGTGCTGCCATCCAATGGAGGGACAGGAATGAGATTAAACACACCCAATAACAAATTCAGAGAAAAAGTGATACTTACAAATATCGCAATAACGCTCGCGACACCTGGGGCGGTTCCTTCAATGATGTGCGTGAATTGAAAGTAATCCGGCTGGCTGAAAAATCCATTCGCCAAACCGATTCGCATGATAATAATGCTTATCAAGACCAAAATAAAATTTGCGGCTGGTCCCGCAAGTGCCATCAGCGCCGCACGTTTCGGGTATCGACGCTGCCAATGAGGATCGTATGGCGCACTCGCCCAACCGAGCATCCATCCACTAACAATCAGCATGACAATCGGCACAACCACCGTACCGAACGGCGAACGACGGATATGCGGCCATGGGTTGAGTGATACCTGCCCCCCTTCATAGGCTGTGGGATCTCCCCCCAGCTTGGCGACCAGTGCATGGGCGGCTTCATGACATGTCAATGCGAAGATAAAACTTACATACCAGATGGGCCCCAGGGTTAATATTTCTGAATTCATTACTTTCTCATTTTAATAATTCACGACTAAAATATCATTTGTAAAATGTCCGGTACAATCACAATGATGAATTAAACAACCATTTACACTGTTCCCATCCAGGTAAGTAATGATAAAATGAAAAAGATTAACCAGATCAATTGACGAGCGTGCGATGAAAAGATTGAAAAAACACCGCTGAACAAATAGAAATTCGAGATAATTCTGGCTACAATGATCCCGGTGCTATCCAGCTCACGAAATGCAAAAACCAACAAAACAACACCGGAACTCCAGCTCGCCAGAGTTGACATGTGCCAGGTGCTGCGCAACGTTCGATTGACAAATTTTTCTGTGCCGAAATCGAGTTTCTGTTCTTTTTGACGCAGGCGTGGCAAGAAATAAACTTCACCTAATAATGAATGCACCAATCCAACAATGATGACGCCAACGCCGGAAACTAAAAAATAAATATTCATCGTCCACCACCTTCTTCCACCTTAGACGAGTTTATAAACATCTTCAACAATTTGTAAATAAAAATTTTTGATGATCTCTTCGTGTTTATTTTTTTCATGCAGCGCGGAAAGATTCCACCACCCGGCTTTATGGAATTCATTCAAATTCCACCAACCTATTTGGTCGAAGTGATCGGCTTCAATCGGAAACTTTCGCTGTTCGATTTGCTTCGATTTCTGCACACTGATCAGGCTTTCACACCACTTTTGAGATTGAACACTAACCAGACCATCAGTTTTGCCAACCTCCGCTTCGATGTATTTTGCTGCGGCCTGAAATCCCATAAAAATTTCATCGATCGCCTTATGGCTGTAATAAACTTGATAAACAACATCGTTGCGCGCTTCAGCATCTCTTGCATATTTATTGAAGTAAACACACTCAGCCGTAGTCAGGCTTTTAACTCCACCTAAATTCATGAAATTACCAACCAGTCCAAGAAATTTATCTGCACCATTATCAATAACAAAATCTGCGATTACTGAGCCGAGGTGTGGTGTTCCAATGGTTGTTAAACTGAACACTTTTTCTGCCATATTTTCATTGACGATCATGTATCTCGCGTCCAGACCACCCATGCTGTGGCCGATGATATGCACTTTTTCCTTCCCGGTTTCCTCAAGAATGCGCTTCACTTCGTTTGCCAGGTCTTTAGAACGTGTTTCGACGTCCGCGGCCCAACTTACACGCGAATGATAAACGATGTAACCATGCTTTTTTAAATGACTGGCAATTCCTTTAAAATAGTGAAATCGGTCAGCAACAAAACTGAAATCGTAAATCGACAGGTTGAGTGTGGAAAAGACGGAATCAATCAAATAGTCCGGCCGGGCAAATCCGTGGGCGAGAATGACAGGGTAGGCTGTACTTTTATCCGATAAATTTTTTGGCGGATTGAATGGTTCGAAAAGATTTTTCAGATCTTCATCATCGAATTCAATATGAAAATCGAGCAGCCCTTTTTTATTACTCATAGCAAATTAATCCAAATCAGGATTTTCCAAAAAGTGAAAGCGAGCCTCCGAGAGCGAAAAGTGAAATCCATAAATAAGGATCCGAACCCTGCACAAATGCAATAACGCCACCGACGATGCAGGATCCTGCGATCAAACCGCTGCGCATGCCGGCCATCGGATTTTGTGGAGGGGAATCATCGATTGTGTCTTCCCAGAATCGTGATGTATTTTGTACGATATCGGGTAAGCGCATGATAAGATCGAGGAATTCCGGACCACTGCGCAAGAGCTGTTCGATCATAACAACAGGATTGTAGCGACTTGTGTAGATGCCAGTGATATGTTTTTTTGATAGTTGTGGCACATCGAGGTGTGGATCCAGCATCAAACCGACGCCTTCGAAGGTGACCAGGGCTTTAACCATCAACGTCATTTCTACGGGGAAATAAACTTTGTATGTTGCCCCGATGGAAATGGATTCGAGAATGAGTTTTGCCAGGCTAAAATTCCCATAAGCTGTCTGCATGCGGTAGCGGTTTGCCAGGTCGCCGACTGCACGTTTAAAACCAATGACGTCCCCGTTTTTCGCGACGGTGGCCATGGACATTAAATACTTGCCAGAGCTTTCGATTTGGCCATGGACCAGGTAATAAAAATAGTAAAGCATGTTGCGCTTGATTTTTGCATCAAGTCGGCCTGCCATGCCCAAATCGATATAACCAACCTGTGGGCCGGGCAAAGCCATCACATTGCCCGCATGCAACGCAGCATGAAAAAAGCCTTCAGAGTACAACATTTGAATAATCGCGCTGGTG
>QQUM01000236.1 GCA_008501545.1 Calditrichota bacterium | reverse complement strand
ACTTGGGAGTCGAAGAATACTTCGTCTGCAACTGTAAATAGCAAAGGCATCGTCACAGGTGTTGAAAATGGAACTGCCGAGCTTGTTGCCACTACCGTGGATGGAGGGTTTAGCGCCAGCTGTGTGGTAACTGTTGTCACCAAAGCGCTTGCAGGCATAAGCCTTGATAAATCATCCCTTGATATTATTGCAGGGCAAAGTGTAACATTAATCCCGATTTTCGATCCGGTGGATGCTTCCAATAAAAACGTAGGCTGGGAATCGGATAATACGGATGTTGTAACCGTTAGCAGCCGTGGCAAGGTAACCGCTGTTTCTAACGGAACAGCAACGATTACAGTTACTTCAGAAGATGGCGGGTTTACCGCCACCTGTGATGTGAATGTGCCTGACATTAAAATTATCGATTTAAGCCCTGTTCACGATGCGTATATTGAAAATACCACTGCATTCAATAATACGCATTTAAAATGCGAGGGTGGCCGACGCATTAGTTATTTGATGTTTGATCTCGCAGGCCTGCCGGAAAATATCAGCGCCGCTGAACTTAATCTTACTGTCTGAGACGATGCAGGCAATGGCGCCCTTGAAGTGAAACTGGGGAATAGTAATAATTGGACAGAAACCAGCCTGACCACTTCGAATGCGCCGACAGCAGTCAAAGTTCTCGGCAGTTTAAATCAGTCATTTAGCACAGGAATTTCGTATACGTGGAATCTGGATGCAGCATCGCTAAAAGGTGGAGAAAAGCTCAGCTTGATTATAACCCACAGTGGAGGCAGCGATGTTTGGTTTGTCTCAAAAGAGGGAACGTCCTCCAAAAGACCGAAGTTAAAATTAACCGTTCCCAATACAGACCCTGCCACTGTCGGAGATGCGGCAATACCCACAGAATTTAGAGTTCAGGTATACCCGAATCCTTTCAATCCACAAACGACCATTGCCATTCAAAATCCACAGGGCGCTGTTGATTTAAGAATATATAATGCGCTGGGCCAGCAGGTGCATGCTGTTCCGAATTATATGGAATCCGAATACGTGTGGAATGCGGAATCAATGTCAACAGGATTGTATTTCGTCCGTGTGTCCAGTATTAAAGCCAAAACAGCGCTGATTCGGAAGGTGATGTTGGTTAAGTGAGGCTATATGAAGTGCCACCCACTTATCGTTACGCGAACGGAAATTTTCTAAATTATTTCGCTCGAAATACGTAAAGTGCGTAGCACTTTTCTCCTGAATTTTTTGTGCCTTTGAGCCTTGGTGCAAATAAATAATGCAATCTAATTCGAACCCAAGATTGTCATTTCGAGGCGCTTTTTGCCGAGAAATCTTAAAACGTTGTAGTTACCGCAAGCGTGGAAATTAGATTTCTCCGCTGGGGAGCGCGTTCGAAATGACAAAATGGGGCGTTTTTGGACAGATTCTAATTAAACCTACAGGAATTTTATTATGAAATTAAAAACAATTGTACCCGCACTGACGATTTGTATGTCTGTTCTGTGCAATCAATCGAACGGTCAAGACGGTTTCCCTTTTAAGTTACCAAAAGAAAAACCAGACCGAAAAATGAGCGCTGCAATGGAGCGCAATTACACGGCTTATTCCGCCCCACGGCCGGAGCACAACGAGTTGTATTCGTTATTCAAATACACTGAGTTAAAAGGCTTCGACTACAACAATCACGACGGCACCATTTCCCGCCGCGATCCATCGAAGGTGATTTTTGCCAACGGAAAATATTATGTGTGGTATACGCACCGTCACACACCAACACCACCGCAGGGCGCAAAAAGAAGCACCGATGTCATTCCTTCCAGTGATTGGGATTTGGCCGACATCTGGTACGCCACCAGCGAAGACGGTTTTACCTGGCAGGAGCAGGGCGTCGCCGTGCCGCGTCCACCTAAACCCAATGTGGGTTGGCGCTCGGTTACTACCACTGATATTCTGGTGTGGAAAGGCAAATACTACCTGTACTACCAGGGATTCATGGAAGCCAGCGGCACCCGCGGCGATGACTGCCCGGTGGCGGTTTCCTGGGCTGATTCGCCAGACGGCCCCTGGACGCCGCACAACAAAGTTGTCATTGCAAACGGTGGGGAAGGGGAGTGGGACCAGTACTCCATCCATGATCCCTATCCGATTGTGTACAAGGGTAAGATCTATCTCTACTACAAATCCGATTTCGATGGCGATCCACGACTTGTGCGCATGCAGGGATTGGCTATCGCTGATGATCCGTTGGGCCCGTTTGAAAAACATCCCCTGAATCCGGTGATCAATTCCGGCCACGAGACCACCCTTTTCCCATTCAAAGAAGGCATCGCCGCACTGGTGATTCGAGATGGCAACGAGCACAACACTATCCAATACGCCAAAGACGGCGTCAATTTTGAGATCGCTTCGATCACTTCATTTATGCCCAATGCTGCTGGTCCTTTTGTGCCTGACGCGTTCATAGGCACAAAATACGGTCGCGGGATTACCTGGGGATTGTCCCATTTTACCAACGTGACAACCTGGAAGCAAAACCACGCCGTATTAGCCCGATTTGATTGTGATTTAAGCCTGGATGTGAATGATCCTGCAATGAAACGAGCGCATGTTTACCTGAAACCGCAGTTTCATTATAAAATGGGATTGAGTGACCGGCAGAAGAAAAGAATTCAGAAAGCGACTGAAAATTTAAAATAATTTTGCCACAAAGACTCCAAGACTCTAAGAAAAAATCAGTTAAAACTATTATGAAGATTAAATTTAGATTTACTTCTTGTTTTTAAATCTTTGTGCCTTAGAGTCTTGGTGGCAAATAAATAATGAAGGATAGATTAAGTTCAGTGGATTTATAATTTACCATAGCATAGATTTTACATAACGCGGAGACGCAAAGGCGCAGAGACACGCAGAGATTTTTTTATTTTTCTCTGCGAAACTCTGCGTCTCAGCGACTCTGCGTTAAACCATTACTTAATTTTGTTGTCAAATTTCACTTTTGCCCCAAATGATTTTGCCATGAATGTTGCAATATTTAATTCAAATTCTATCAATGGAGGAAGTATTTCATGAAAAAACCAACAATTCTCATTTTGCTTGTGGTTTTAGCGCTTTCGATTTTTTCATGCGTCGAGCAAAAAAAGGTCGAAAAAAAGTACGAAGCAAACTGGGAATCCCTGCAGGCCTGGGAGTGCCCGGAGTGGTTCAAAGACGCCAAGTTCGGCATTTTTATCCACTGGGGGCCGTACTGTGTGCCTGAGTTCGGCAGCGAGTGGTATCCGCGCCACATGTATATGGATTCGGTTCAGTGGAATCACACTAACGGGAAGGTCAATAAAGACGAACCGCATCCGGTTTATAAATTCCACAAAGAAAACTTTGGCGATCCATCGGAATTTTGTTATAAGGATTTCATCCCCATGTTTACCGGTGAGAAATTCGATGCCGATGAGTGGATAGCATTGTTCAGAGAAGCGGGCGCCAAATACGTTGTGCCCGTGGCGGAACACCACGATGGCTTTGCCATGTACAAATCT
>QQUM01000207.1 GCA_008501545.1 Calditrichota bacterium | reverse complement strand
GATTTCATCTGCGATAAGAAGAATATTGTGATCGTGTGCGAATGTGACTAATGCCTGCAAATAGGACGTATCAATCGGCAACACACCGCCCTCGCCAAGTACAGGTTCGATGATAAATGCTGCAATATCTGACACTGGTACAACGGTTTTTAATTGCTCGGCAATAAAATCGGCAGTGTATTCGGATGGTTTTCGGTGCGATAAAGTATGAATATTGGGCCTGTGCGGTGATGGAAGATGGTAGATTTCCGGCGCCATTGGTCCAAATCCTTCACGATACGGTGAGACTTTGCCCGTTAGCGTGAGCCCCAGGAGTGTTCGACCATGAAAAGCATGTTCAAAGGCGACGATTGCGCTTTTTCCTGTATAGCGACGAGCAATTTTAACTGCGTTCTCAATCGCTTCAGCCCCGCTGTTTATGAGATAGGTCTTTTTTTGTGAATCCCCGGGAGTATACTTGTTTAATTTTTCAGCGACCTGAACATACGATTCATACATTGCCATATGAAAACATGTATGGGTAAATTTGTGTGCCTGTTCAGAAATTGCCTCGACAACTTTATCATTTGCATGGCCCACATTTATCACACCGATACCAGCACCGAAATCTATGAAGACATTATCATCAACATCTGTTAATAGAAAATTATCTGCCTTTTTAATAAAGACTGGAATATTTGTGATAGCACCATGGGGAACTGCTGCTCGTTTTCTTTCCATCAACGCCTGGCTTAATGGTCCAGGCACTCGTGTTTTAATTTGAGCAAATTGACGATTCACGATTAAACCTCTTCATATACAAAAAAAAGTATTGCTAATTGAATTGTATACCTGTACAAAGAGAGTCAGTACAATATTCGCTTCACAAAAATAAAAAAAGCCACATTCGAAAAGGAAGTGGCTTTGATGTAAAGTTGAGAAAACTTATTTCTTTTCTGTGATTCGGGCAGCGCGTCCTTTTAGACCGCGCAAGTAATATAATTTAGCTCTTCTTACCTTACCACGGCGCTCATGATCAATTTGAGCTATATTGGGAGAATGAACAGGGAATATCCGCTCGACGCCAATACCGTTTGAAACTTTTCTTACGGTAAAGGTTTCATTTATTCCACCACCTTTTCTTTTAATCACAACACCTTTAAAAATCTGGATGCGTTCTTTCTCGCCTTCTTTTACTTTATAATGAACGGAAACCGTATCTCCAGGACCAAAATTTGGCAAATCTGTTTTTAATTGAGATGCGGTCATAGCATCAATACGACTCATTGGAAATCCTCCAGTGTAACGCAAATATTTTTCTATATCTATTTTATCTTTTGTCGATTTGTATTTTGTAGTGAACTTTCCTGGCGCCAATGTTTAATTTTTTCGTGGTGCCCTGAAAGCAACACATCAGGTACAGCCATGCCACGAAAGTTTTGTGGCCTTGTAAAATAAGCACTATCCAACACATCCGATTGATATGAATCACTCATTGCAGAATCAAGATCACCTAATACGCCAGGCAACAGCCGAACCATTGAGTCAACCAGAATTAAAGCAGGTAATTCGCCACCAGTGAGAACATAAGTCCCAATCGATATCTCTTCGGTTGCCAGGTACTTTCGAACCCGCTCATCAACACCTTTATAATGACCACAAATTATAATAAGCGTCTCGTCAGGATTTGCTGCAACATCATTTACATATTGTTGATCGAGAAGCCTTCCAGTTGCACTCGTAAGAATGATTCTTGGATTGTTTACTTTATAATGACTAATAATATATTCAACGGCAAAAAATATCGGTTCCGGCTTCAAAATCATACCAGGTCCGCCGCCGAAAGCATAATCATCTACAGTCTTATGCTTGTCATTTGCATATTCTCGCAAATCATGCAAAAAATAATAAAAAGCCCCGGCATCTTTCGCGCGTTTGAGGATACTTTCATTCAAAAAATTTTCAAAAACACCGGGGAAAGCAGAGATAATATGAAAATTCATCATTCCTCGGGTAACAAGCCTGGTACAGGATTAATTATAACCTGACCAGCGTCGATGTCGATAGATCGAATAAACTCAGAAACTGCAGGAATCATGATATCAGTCCCATGATATTGCATTGTATAGATATCATGGGCGGGATATTGCAAGACGTCTTTAATCTTACCCAGGTGGTCACCACTTTCATTTACAACATCCATTCCTACCAATTCAAATATATAGTGAGCTCCGTTCTCAAGCGGAAGACATTGGTCTCTTTCGATAATAAGTTCAGAGTCACGAAAAGTCTCAGCTGTATTACGATCATTTATTTCAACAAACTTTATAATGAGATTGTTTTGTTGAAAATTCATGTTCTCAATAGTAAGAGAACTTACCTTTTGGTTCAAGGAGTTACGTAAGGCGATCGTTTTCAAAAGACGAAATCGAGAAGGATCATCAGTTGTCGGGAGAACCTTAACCACACCACCGATACCATGAGGTTTCACGATACGTCCGACTGTGATCCACTCCTCACCATCGTGCAAATTCGGCATAACACAATAATAATTAATTACGAACTGAGACTAATAAAAATCGAATTGCAACACATTGCGTATTAAAGAATACTATTCCAATATTTCAAGAACAGCACGCTTTCCGGTTTTTGCAGAAGCCGCGGCTAATAATGTACGTATCGATTTTGCAGTTTGTCCGCGTTTACCAATCACCTTTCCCATATCCCCCTGCCCAACACGAAGTTCGTATACGACTGTGCGTTCACCATCGATTTCATTTACGATTACGGCTTCAGGATTATCAACAAGGTGCTTCACGATAAACAGTAGAAATTCCTTCATATTCTACCACCTTTTTTAACCAGTTCCGATTTTTCGGTCTATATTAACCGTTGAACTATATTTAAATTCCAATGGAGATGAACTCTGTTGTCTCGGTATGCGTGAAGCTCTTCGTAATTATCTGAAAGGTACAAATGTGCTATTATGCAGATTCTTCTGTAGAATTTTCAGCAGGATCTACTTCAGCACTTTCTTTTGCGGTATTGACTTCCGGTTCTGCTGCTACCACAATTTCAGGCTCATCAACGTTTTCAGTTTTCTGTTGTCCAGCTTTAGCTTTGGCTTGCTGTACTTTTTGGGCATCGAGTCGTTTTTGTTTCTCAGCCTGTAAAGCTGACCACTTTTTATACTCTATCTCAATCTCTTCTTCATTTTTACCGTTTTTAATCAGGTCAAAACGTAACATAATACCTGTCTTACGAAGTAATGTACGTACGGTATCAGAAGGCTGTGCTCCTACACCTAACCAGTAAAGTGCCCGCTCAGTATCAACTGCAAACTCTGCTGGTTCTTTGATTGGATTATAAGTTCCAATTTTTTCCAGGTATTTCCCATCGCGTTTTGCACGTGAATCAATAACAACTATTCGATAAAATGGTTGCTTTTTCTTCCCCATTCTGCGAAGGCGCAAACGAACTGCCAAGTTAAATCCTCCAGTTTCTTGTATTTAATTTAGAATGGAAGTTGCATGTTTCGACCATGCATACCTT
>QQUM01000646.1 GCA_008501545.1 Calditrichota bacterium | reverse complement strand
ACATCAAATGAATTGCGTATGGCTGCAACGGATGGTCACAGATTGGCCAAAATCTGCGATTTATCTTACAGAGGAGATGACGATTTAGTTTCCGTTATATTGCCAACCAAAGCCTTGCATCTCGTTACCAGAAATCTTGAAGAGTCGGATATGCTGGAAATTGGTGTTGGTGAGAATCATGTTACTTTCAGCATGGGATCAACCAAAATATTCAGTAAAGTTATCGAAGGGCAATTTCCCAATTACGATCGTGTTATACCGAAAGACAATGATCTGCAAATGTTTGTCAACCGGGATCTGCTGATGTCAACGGTAAGACGTATATCTATTTTCTCAAGTATATATACACACCAGGTAAAATTTTCTATAAATCCGGCATCGCTCGTTATTCAGGCGGAAGATGCTGAAGTCGGTGGAGAAGCACAAGAATCAATACCGGTGGAATATAGCGGTGAGCCGATGCAAATTGGCTATAACGGAACATATATTCATGATATCCTCAGGCATATTGATAGTGATGATGTTGTGTTTCAACTGAAAAATGCTGGAAGTGCTGCGATAATTCGTCCTGCAGCTCAACAAGAAAATGAAGATTTAATGATGCTGATTATGCCAATTCGTATCAATGATTTTGTTTAGAGAATGATTCTCAATAGATTGTCCTTAAATAACTTTCGGAATTATACAGCTGTGACGGTACAATTTGAATCTGGAATCAATCACATAATTGGTAACAATGGGCAAGGCAAAACAAATTTATTAGAAAGTATTTATTGCCTCGGACTTGCAAAGAGTTTTCGGTCAAACAGTGATTCTGAACTGATTCGCAAATCAACAACAGAATATCAGGTGCTGGGGGAATTTTTATCGGATAACAATGTAAAGCACAAGATTGGAATCGTTGCAACTCGAAATAAGAAAAATATACATATTGACCGCAAAAAGGTTCAAAAATATTCTGAATTAATCGGTAAAATACCAGTGGTCTTGTATAATCCCGATGACCATAAGATTACTGCAGGTTCTCCCGCAGAAAGAAGAAGATGGTTGGATATAATGCTCAGCCAGTCTGACCATCAATATTTAAAGGACCTCCAGGTATATAAACGAATATTAAAACAAAGAAATGTCCTGCTAGACAGTATCTCAAGGAAAGAAGCAAAAAAAGAAGAGCTGTTCTATTGGAATAGCCAGTTCGCTGACATTGCGGAAAGGATAATTAAAAGAAGATTGGAAATACTGGAGTATATCCGTCATGAAATATCCGAATATTATCAGTTAATTTCATCTTCCGATTCACATGTGCATATAAACTATGCCTCAACTACAGGTCTGGATACATTAAGTAAACACGACATTGAAAAATATATCAACAACGCAATCGATAAGGAGATCGCGCAAAAAACATCTCTGTATGGTCCACATCGTGATGATATATTATTTTTATTGAATGAAAAGGAAGTCCGGCGCTATGCTTCTCGTGGCGAACATAAAAGTATTTTGTTAGCATTAAAAATTACAGAATTTAATTTTCTCAGTCAATCAACCGGTTCACGCCCCATTTTATTACTGGATGATATCTATTCGGAACTTGATGCGAATAGACAGAAACAACTCTTGACCCATTTATGCCAATTGGGACAAACCTTTATCACAACAACTTATCAACCTAAAATTCCTTTTTCAGAAAGGGATCGGGCTTTCTTTATAAACGATGGCAACATAGAAATGCGTAATTTTACTTGAAATGAATACGTTATCAAGCATCCTGGAGAAAATATTTTCTGACCCTACCTTACGTTCTCATTACGTTGAAGCAAAAATTTTAACACTGTATCCACGTGCTGTTGGAAAAAAAATTGCCGGGATTTCAAAAGCTGTTTCATTCAGTAATGGTATACTTGTGGTACGTGTTTCTTCTGCAGCATGGCGAAACGAACTGAATTTAATGACCTTACAAATCAGAGAGATTTTAAATAAGGAACTGGGTGAACAAAAAATTAACAAGATTATCTTTCGATAATATTTGGATTGAACTTTAACAAAGTAAGCAACGCGAATTATGAATGAACAAAACTATGATGCAAAAAATATACAAGTCCTGAAAGGCCTGGAAGCCGTTCGTCTGCGTCCGGCAATGTATATCGGAGATGTCACATCACGCGGATTACATCACCTGGTGTACGAAGTCGTCGACAACAGTGTTGATGAGGCTCTCGCGGGATTTTGCGCGGAAATAGAAGTCTCAATAAATGAAGATGGCAGTGTTACTGTTATCGATGACGGCCGTGGGATACCCGTTGATATCCACGAGGAAGAACAGAAAACAGCCCTGGAACTTGTCATGACCGTCCTGCATGCCGGTGGGAAATTTGATAAAGAAACGTACAAGGTTTCGGGTGGTCTGCATGGTGTCGGGATTAGTGTGGTGAATGCATTATCCCAATGGCTGAAAGCGGAAATCTCCCGTGATGGTAAAATTTATCGCCAGGACTATTTGCGAGGGGTCGCACTTGGACCTGTGACATCAGGGGAAATATCCAACCATTCAGGTACCAAAATTACATTTATGCCGGATGACACGATTTTCCAAACCATGATGTTTAAATATGAGATTTTGCAGGATCGTCTGCGGGAACTTGCTTTTCTCAATCGTAATTTAAAGATTTCCATCGTAGACAAGAGATCAGGCCAGAAAGACACTTTTCAATATTCCGGCGGCTTGAGCGAGTTTATTCAATACATTGATAGTGCCAGAACACCGCTAATCCGGGAAGTCATTCATTTCGAAGGCGAAAGGGAAAACGTTCCTGTCGAAGTCGCATTGGAGTATACAGATTCGTATACAGAAAATATCTTCACTTATGTCAACAACATAAATACGATAGAAGGTGGCTCCCATCTTGTAGGTTTTAAAGCAGCTCTGACAAAAACTCTCAATAATTATGCAACAAAAAATAATTTGTTAAAAAACGGGGAAACCAATTTGACAGGTGAAGATGTGCGTGAGGGCCTGTCCGTTATTATTAGTGTTAAAGTTGCAGAGCCGCAATTTGAAGGACAAACAAAAACGAAGTTGGGTAATAGCGAAGTTCGCGGGGTTGTTGAATCCCTGGTATCGGAAAATTTGGCTGAATACCTCGAACATAATCCCGCAGTTGGTAAACTTATTATTGAAAAATGCCTGACCGCTGCACGCTCCCGTGAAGCAGCACGGCGTGCACGTGAACTAACCCGTCGGAAAAGTGCCCTGGAAAGTGGAAACTTGCCGGGAAAATTAGCAGATTGTTCGTCCAGAAATCCTGATGAGTGTGAGGTCTATCTTGTGGAAGGGGATTCGGCTGGTGGAACTGCAAAACAGGGACGTGATCGCTTTTTTCAGGCAATTCTACCACTACGTGGTAAAATACTCAATGTTGAAAAAGCGCGCCTGGATAAAATACTTGCAAACGAAGAAATTCGTACCATGGTATCCGCCTTTGGCACGAGCATTGGTAGTGACGAATTTGATATTTCAAAATTGCGATATAATAAAAT
>QQUM01000101.1 GCA_008501545.1 Calditrichota bacterium | reverse complement strand
AGCGCTGCGAAATGATGGCCAAACTCATGAACCATGAGATAGGAACGCCATTCATTTTTTGCCGCCACCGTCGTATAAAGTCCGAAAATACCGCCGCCACCGTAAGTTTCACTATTCGTCAGAATGATAAGAAATTCGTATGGTGCGTATTGCGCAATTTCCCGCATTCGCTGGTTATCGAAAGCCAGAACGTAGCGCTCAGACCGAAATGCATCATAGGTGGCGCCTATCCGGCTCCAGCGAAATGTACCGTTCGAAGGCCGGTTCGTACCGGATTCCGCTGCAGGGACATTAATCGCCCAAAAGTTGAAATCCTGCTTATGCGCTTTGAAGGGTTCGACATGCATCATCTCTTCGGTCAATTCTTTGCAATGACGCTCAAATTCACCCATTTCACCTGCAGTGAAGCCATCACCCAAAATCAATACATCCACTTTGTTTTCAGCCGGACCGTTGTTCATGACTTGCATAACCTTCGCGTCCAGTGGTGGCACTTTCCGCACAACCAGCATATCATCAGGATCGATCATCTGCGTCCAGATTGCTGCAAACTGGTTGGCATCATCCCGTTTTGAGATACGCAACCGCACAGGCTTTTCAGGATTGGGAAAGCGCACCGATTCATGGAAGGTGCGGTGCATGCGCTTTGCTTCTCCAGTATGCTGCCATTCGCCAAAAATCGAAGCATAACCACGGGAGAACAAAACTTTATTTGTAATCGGTTCAACCACTTCAAACAAATACAATCCGCGATTGGTGTTATCTGTTGTCCTGGAAAGATTTCCGGGCCAGGGCAAGGGTTCAATCACCACCTGGTGCAGGCTGAATATTTCGGTTAATGCATTTCCGGTATGGTAATAATCAACACGCATCGTTTGTGGTTCCGATGCATTGGTTACAGCTGAAGACAGCAGTGCAACAAAAACTGTTACGAGCATTGCTATTCGTTTCATGGCGATCCTCTTCTCATTTAAATGTCTCGAAAATTCTCTTAGTATGAATTAATTCAGTCGGATTTTAATAAAGATTTTCATGAAAATATCTTTGGGGTGAAGCACACTCTATTCTAACAAAAAACAATAACAAAGCAAGCATTTTTGGATGAATGTATATGTAAAAATTTTTGCTTGCATCACATATAAAAAGTATTAAAATACATAAAAACGTAAGCACTAACACAAGTACTTAAGAGATGAACATATACAATGATGCAGGCGAGTTGATTTTCGGAACCCGTCTGAAAAGACTAAGCGAGCGATTTCTGATCAGTATTAACCGAATTTACAAAACGCTGGATATCCCCTTTGAACCGGCCTGGTTTCCCATGTTTTTCATTTTATATAAATATGGTCCAAAATCGGTGACGGAAATTGCCGAATTACTGGACATCACCCACTCTGCTATAAGCCAACAAGCCACTGTACTCGAGCGAAAAAAACTTGTGCAATTCGTCCCGTCAGAAACCGATAAGCGCAAACGATTATTAAAATTTACAACAAAGGGGCAAAAGTTAATCAATCAAGTTCTGCCGGTTTGGCAATCGATCAAACGCAATATGCGCCGGATGCTGGATGAAAATCCCAACAGTGGCAACGTATTGCAGGCTTTGAGCGAAATCGAAGAAATCAGTGCTGACAAAGATATTTACACACGTGTCTTGCAGGATCTGCGTGAGCACCACTTCACCATTATGGATATTCTCCCCTATTCGCCACACTATGAGAAGGAATACAAATCCCTTATTTTCGATTGGTTCATCGATAATACAGAAACGGATGTCGAAAATCAGGAATTTCTTAACGATCCAATGGCGGTGATCGAACGCAAGGCCGGACAAATTACTTTAGCCAAACCGGAACAGGAAATCGTCGGCACCGTTGCTTGCAAATATCACGGCAATACCCATGCAGAAGTGCTCTTTCTTATTGTGAAAGCTGATTGGCGGCAAAGACAAATCGGACGAATATTATTGATGGATGTATTGAAAAACCTGCGGCAGCTCGGATTCAAAAAAGTGACAGCACGAGCTGATCGCAAACATATTGCTGCACTAAAAGTCCTGCGATTTTGTGGATTTGAGCTGCAGGAAATGCATGCGGGAAATGATCAGACTTTAAGCGATAAAACAATTTTGGAATTTTCGATCAATTTATTGGTTGACCACGAAATACGTTAATTACGCGAAAAAGACTTTATTTTCGATTTGGATACAACGTGTTTTTTAATCATCTACTCAGCAAAAATTTTCTAATTTTTCAAATAATACAATTTAAATGAAGTCGAAATGAAACAAGTTAAACAGTTCAATTACGGTCAAGATACACTCAGTCCCGGTCTAGCATTGGAAATAGTACATAGAGAACGTGCTGGCGTTATTTCGCCTGATACCCTGGAAAAAGTGCAAAAATGCCGTGACGATGTTGAAACCATCGTTAAAAATGGCAACATTGTTTACGGTGTCAACACAGGATTTGGATCACTGTGCACAACAGTCATATCGGAGGAAGACACCCGCAAATTACAAGATAATATTCTGCGCAGCCACAGCGTTGGCATGGGTGAACCGGTTGCAGCTGAAATCGCCAAACTCATGCTACTCCTCAAAGTGCATGCACTCGCGCAAGGGTATTCCGGCATCGCGGTCCCGACATTGCAGCGAATCCAGTGGCACATTGACAATGATGTCATTCCGGTTGTCCCGTCACAAGGTTCTGTCGGTGCAAGCGGTGACCTCGCTCCACTTGCCCACCTTTTCCTGCCATTAATTGGCCTGGGAGAAGTGCTTTACAAAGGAGAAATAAAAGATACAGCTGAAGTGCTGCAAACTGAAAATCTCGAGCCTTTGCAATTAAGGCCAAAGGAAGGTTTGGCGTTGATTAATGGCACGCAATTTATGGCTGCATTCGCAATTAAAGCTGTCGAACGCATGCTGAACTGCCTTAACGCAGCCGACATCATCGGTGCGATGGGATTGGAATCGATGCTGGGATCGGTGAAACCATTTGATGAACATTTACACAAATTGCGGGCCTACAACGGCAATGCTCATGTTGCCCACCGGTTGCGCGTTCTTCTTGCTGAATCAGAAATGGTGCATTCGCACGAGAATTGTGGTCGTGTACAGGATCCCTATTCATTACGCTGCATGCCTCAAGTGCACGGTGCATCTCGCAATGCCTGGCTGCATTTAAAAGAAGCTACCACAACGGAGATAAATGCCGTTACAGACAATCCCATCATTTTCGATGCGAACAACACGATCAGCGGTGGAAATTTTCACGGCCAACCAATTGCACTGCCACTGGATTACACAGTCCTCGCGTGCAGCGAGCTTGGTAATATTTCCGACCGTCGCACCTTTCTCCTGCTCGAAGGCACTGTTGGTGGGCTCCCCAAACTGCTGATGAAAAACACAGGTATTAATTCAGGCTTTATGATGCCACAATACACCAGCGCCGCCCTGGTCACCGAAAACAAAAGCTTGTGCTTTCCAGCCAGCGCTGACAGCATTCCCACTTCTCTCGGGCAGGAAGACCAT
>QQUM01000802.1 GCA_008501545.1 Calditrichota bacterium | reverse complement strand
CCAACTTTGGAACGGATATGAGAATGGCTGGCGACGACATTGTTGTAAATCATGACATTGATCCGACACAAGATGGCAATAATGATCAGGTTTTTGCTGACCTTCGTACGGATGGTTGGCCTATGCCTTTAATTTTTCAGGCCGGAATTGCTATGGAAGCATGGCAGGAAGATAACATGCGGCTTACTGTGGCGGCAGATGCAATACACCCGATAAACAACACAGAAAGCATCAATTTGGGTGGTGAATTCTCCTGGCGCGAGAAGTTTTTTATCCGTGGGGGCTGGCGAAATTTATTTATTCAGGATGGCGAAGAAGGAGCGACTTTTGGCTTTGGGTTAGCAAACCGATTCATGGGCAATTTCAGAGCGCAACTGGATTATGCTTACGCTGATTTTGGCCGGCTTGAAAATACACAACGCTTTTCCCTTATCGTGGAGTTTTAATGGCAAACCCAGGAATCCAGCCGGAAAGTGGCAAACTTACTCAAAACATAGAGCGAAAGCGTCCCGCTGAGTGTAACGCTCGGCGAGACGCCTTCGCTCTATGGCTCAAGGGGTACTTTCCTGCCGGGTTTCATGGATTGCAAAAACAGAGTGTTCACTTTATTCTGATTCTATTGAGTGGACTTCTCACGCTCTCAGGCTGCGGCAAACAATCAAATTCAACTGAACCAAAGCTCGTTTATTGGTCGGCCAACAACCCTCCGGAGCAGGAAGTCGCACGCAAGGCCGTAAATGAATGGAATCAAAATCACCCCGAATTGCAAATACACTACCAACCCGTTCCGGAGGGGCAATCCAGTGAGGAAGTGATCCTTGCTGCTATCGTCGGTCGAACGACACCGGATATCTATTCAAATGTCTGGCCGGGTGATGTTGAATTTTATGTGCGTGCCAACGCGCTTGTTCGGTTGGACGATTTCGATGATTGCGAAAGCTTTCTCAAGGCACGCACTTCTGAGGAAATGGTCGAACTATCACGATCCCGCAATGGCGGCATTTACCAGGTGCCGTGGAAAACCAACCCGATAATGATGTTATACAATAAAAAAATCTTTCGCGATATCGGATTTGAAAAGCCGCCAAAAACCTATTCCGAATACCTTTTGGCAGCGGAAAGATTAAGCAAAAAAAATACTGCGGACGATATACGCTGGATCGGTATTCGTGATATCCGCCTTGACTGGTGGCAGCGGTTTTTCGATTTTTATACTTTTTATATCGCGGCATCGGGCGGCAACACGCTCGTTCGTGGCGATAGTGTTTTGTTTAATAATCAGGCAGCAGTCGATGTATTTACATTTTTTCAAACGATTTACAAGAAACAATATTTTCCAATGCAAAAAGGGAGTATGTCCGGGGATCTATTTTTAAAGAGCAGAATTGCAACCCGGTTTACCGGACCATGGGAGATTAATCGCGCTGAAAGATTTAAGCCGGAAGGTTTTGAATATGACTTCGCACCAGTGCCGGTGCCGGATAATTACAAGGGCAATCGTTATACCTACGGCGATCCGAAAAATATTGTGATTTTTTCCACCTGCAAATATCCTGAAAAGGCCTGGGAATTTGTCAAATTTCTTGTCTCGAAAAAGAATGATTTGCGACTGCTGCAAAAGGCAACACAACTGCCGCTGCGGAAAAATCTATTGCAAGACCCGTGGTTTCAGGATTATTTCGAGGCGAATCCACGGCTTGTTCCCTTCGCCAGGCAAGCGCAATATATTCGTGGTACAGACCAGACGCCAGTCGCAAAGGAAATTTTTGATGCAATCTCCCACGAATACGAAGCAGCGGTTATTTACAACACGAAAACTGCTGAAAATGCAATCCACGATGCAGCCAAACGTGTACATTTGATCCTTGAATAATTTTTACATAATATTGGTAGTTGATAAAAATAAACTATGATTAAACAGAAACCAGTCGCTTATCTTTTTATAACGCCCTATTTACTGCATTTTGTTTTTTTTATAGGTTTCCCGCTTGTTTTCTCACTTGTTTTAATGTTTCACCGCTGGGATATCATTTCGCCGATGGTGTGGATTGGCCTGGAAAATTTCAACAAATTGATACAGGATAATCTATTCTGGCAAGCCATGGTGAATACTGGTGTTTTTTTAGTGCTGCACATCCCATTACAGATTGCTGTTGCGCTTTTTCTGGCCGTACAATTAAATGCTAAAATTCGAATGCGCGGCTTCTATCGCGCGGCCTTTTTTCTACCTGTGGTTTTAAGCGGTGTTGTTATTTCAATTCTCTGGGATCAACTTCTTGCCAGAGAAACGGGCATGATAAATAACCTGATGACTTCTTTTGGATTTTCGAGAATCGGCTGGTTAACCGATCCGTACCTGGCAATGCCCTCGATTGCGGTCATGGCAACCTGGAAAAATGTCGGGCTCTATATTGTGCTTTTTCTCATTGGATTGCAGAATGTGCCCCAACAATTGTATGAAGCCGCAGATATTGAAGGTGCAAACGGCTGGCAAAAGTTTTGGAAAATCACCCTGCCGATGATCAATCCGATCTTTCTGATGGTAGTTATTCTTTCAACTATTGGCGGATTCTCCTTATTTATCGAACCCTACATAATGACAGGTGGTGGGCCATTAGGCAAAACACTATCGGCGATGTTGTATATTTATAAACAAGGATTCTTCTTTTATCACATGGGTTATGCAGCGACGCTTGGTTTTACCTTTTCGATGATTGTGCTTGTCGTAATTTTGGTGCAACGCAGATTCGTGGAACAATAATGCAATTATGAGCAGATTTATATGAAAAATTTTATTCGGTATCTGTTTTTGTCCCTGGCAGCGATTGCTTTCATTTATCCCTTTCTGTGGATGCTTTCCGCAACACTGAAACCGGAAAATGAAATTGGTCTTTTAACTTTACTGCCTTCTCGGCTCACGTTTGCAAGTTATACGCAACTCCTGGCAAAAATTCCAATTTTTAGAGCCTTTGCGAACAGTATGTTTGTTTCAGTTTCCGTTGTTACCAGTGTCTTGTTTTTTGCATCGATGACTGGTTTCGCACTTTCCCGGCTTGAATTTCGTGGTCGACGTTCCATATTAACATTAGTGCTGCTGACTTTAGTTTTGCCCTTTCAGCTCACTTTAATACCGCTCTATATTTTGATGGTTAAATTAGGCTGGGTAGATACATATTTAGCTTTAATTGTTCCTTATGGGATAAATGCCTTTAGCATTCTGCTTTTTACACAGGCGTTTAAATCTATCCCACAGGACGTTATCGATGCAGCTCGCATCGATGGGGCCGGCGAGTTCCAAATTCTGTATGGCATCTTTTGGCCACTTTCTGTTCCGGCGATCGTAACGGTCGGCATTATTACATTTATGGGAATTTGGAATGAAGTCTTATGGCCTATCCTTGTCGTGCGCGATACCGATTCGATGGTCATGCTACAGCTTGTCACACTATTTGTAATTGGCGGAGGAGCGGAAAACCAACTGGGTGTGCAATTAGCCGCTGCGACCTTGCTTGCTTTACCGATTATAATCACATATCCTTT
>QQUM01000512.1 GCA_008501545.1 Calditrichota bacterium | reverse complement strand
ACAATTGCGCACCGCGATAAGTTCAGCTGCAATTCTTGTATTTATGATAAGCATGGCATCATTTAGTGCTCCCTTCCTTTTTGGCGGCGACTACCGTGTCCTCACTGTGGAAATCTATAACAGCAAACTGCAAGGGGACATGCCGATGGCCATGACACAATCGGTGATGTTGGGTGCAATTTCACTGCTTTTTTTGTTTGTAAATATTCACACAGAGCGGTCGGCAAGCGGCACCGGACAAAAAGGTGTCCCACTGCCACCACGGCCGATTCAGAACACATTCTATCGGAAAATTGCCATTGTGCTGGCTGTCCTCTGCAGTATTATTTTGGCCTCACCCCACTTAACTTTACTGCTGCTTTCATTTACACAAAATGGCAGCTGGACGAATCAAATTATTCCGGAAAGTTTCACAATGGCCAATTACGGTGCACTTTTCCTCAATCAAAAAGTGAGTGAGCCGATTGTCAATAGCTCAACGATGGCCATACTCGCGACGACCGCGAATTTTATCGTCGCCGTTGGCGCTGCATTTTGGATTACGCAAAGACGCTGGCGGGCAGGAAAACTGGCAGAGATGATGATTATGATTCCCTGGGCCATACCAGGCACGGTAATCGCAATTGCACTCATTGTTGTTTTCAATTCAGGCCATTGGTTTACTGCCGGTGCTGTGCTCGTTGGGTCGTTTTGGATTTTACCATTGGCTTACTTTATTCGCCACCTGCCCATTGTATACCGTGCAGCGCACGCGGCATTTTCCCGTTTTGACCGTTTTCAGGAGGAGGCTGCTTTAAGCCTTGGCGGCTCTTCATGGTTGACTTTTCGCAAAGTGATCTTTCCTGCGGTTCGTCCGGGAGTTATGGCCGGTGTCTTGTTGGCCATGGTTATGTCCCTGGGGGAATTCGTTTCCAGTATCCTGCTTTACACATTCACAAACCGGCCGATTTCAATGGCTATTTTGAATGAAATGCGTTTGCTGAATCTGGGAACGGCAGCGGCTTACGGCATCATGCTGACGGTCATTATTTTTATGATAACATGGCTTGCAAACCGCTGGAGTGAGTAAGTGAAGAATTGCATCACACGGTCTTTTTTAACAAGACTTGATAAATAAAAAAACTCACCGCTGCCAGGCCCGCCAAAAGCAGCCAAAAAAGATCGAAGCCCAATTCATCGGCTAAACCCAATCCCAATGGTGGTCCAAGAACATGAGCGAGTGACCAGACCATCCAGTACCATGCCGTGTACTCTCCCCGTTTCGATGCGGGACTCATGTTCAATGCAGTCGCATTGTTGAGGGGAATATAAAAAATTTCACCAAGCGTCCAGAAAATCAATGCGAAAAAACATACGGCCAGTGCTTTTGGCATGAGAAAAAATAAATAGGCTATTCCAATACAGGCCAATCCAATTAAGAGTGTTATCCTGGTTTTTCCTGCTTTTTCCAGCGCATGAATAGCTGGCATTTCGATGAGTACCACAAGAACGGCATTAAATCCCAGTAATATCCCGATCAATTGTTCGTCATAGTGCCACACCGTTTTAAGAAACACAGGAACGCTATGAAACCACTGTAAGAATGCGACCCCGGCCAGCAGAGTTGCACCAATGTATATCATAAATTTGATATCTTTATGAGCCGGCAGTGTTTTCGCCTGGGAGCGTTCACTCCCGTTTTGTTTTTCCACATTTGGTTTCACTCGCCAGTGCTTTTTTGCCTGCCAGAAATAGAGTGCAGCAGCGATACAGGTTACACCGTCAATCCAAAATAGCCATGCATATCCCAAATGCACAGCTGTAATTCCACCGATGACAGGTGCTGCACTCATGCCCAGGTTTATCGCCAGACGCATAAAAGAGAATGTGCGCCCCATTTCGGCCTTCGGCACGTAATTCGCCATGGCAACCATGAGCGCTGGTCGATAACCCTCGCCAAATGCAGCTGTGATAAATATGAGACTGAAAAACTGGGTGAACGTTTCTGCAAACTGCAGGAATACCAGCAAAAAACCACTCGTAAAAAGGCTGGCCAAAATCACACGATTTTCACCGATCGTGTCACACAAACGTCCGGCGATGTAAGAACCCACTAAAGAACCAAAACCAAAGGCGCTAACCAAAATGCCTGCCTGTTTGAGCGAAAAACCCAAAATCGTCGTCAGATAAACTGTCAGAAAAGGGATAACCATCGTGCCGATTCGATTGATCAACGTGATGATGGCTAGTGTCCATATTTCAGGTGGGTGACCGGAATAGGCGTCGCGATAGAGTTTTAGGGAGTTGAATTTTCGCATCGCGGAACATATGAAAATTTACCATTTTTACAAAGCATGTTTACTTTGCTTTTTTGCGTTTTGGGAAGGATGTGCGAACGCCCACGCCGAATGAGATAAATCCCTTGCTGCTTTTCCGACTTTTGAAGTAATTAAATTCCGGATAAATCCAGTCGGTTTTGTTTGGTAAGGCTATGCCAAAGGTAAAAATTCGATAGTTTTCAGAAGCATCACCATCATGATATTGATTGTTGATATAGTACCCCATAAAGGGTTGCACACTTTTAATTTTTCTGCTCACGGTAAAGCCAAATTTTGTGTACGGAGGCGCTGCTTCACTGAAGTTTTCATGAAAAATAGTGCCGGTGTGGAAGTTTGCGCTCATATCAAACCATTGAAAGGAACGCGGTGTTATTTGATGGCGCAAAAATCCTTCGAAGGCAGTGGGTAAGTACAAGCGTCCACCGATTTCAAGACGTAAGGGCAATCCTTGTGCAAATCCAATCCCCGGACTGAAAGTCAAGCCTTTGTGGACCACGCCCTCACCATCAACGATCCACAGTAGATTATCGACGCCAAGTGTGAGTGCCTGTTTGTCTTTTTCGAGCGTTTGACCGCTGTAATAATTTGAAGTGATACAACCTGTGAAAAGGAGAAGGTGAGCAAAAATGCATATAAATGTGCGGATAGGTTTCATCGAATTATTCTCCGGGGTTTGGATGCGATAATGGATGATTTGTAGTAAAACTAAAAATATGCGCATCAAATACAAATCATTCGTGTTTTTATCGCATGTGCTTTACGAAAAATTCCAGTACATGATGCTCGTACTGTTTTCCAGCGAACTGGAATAGATCAACATGCGCCGCACCCGGGATGCGCCAAAGCTGTTTTGGCTGCCGTGCCGCCTCAAACATTTTTCGCGTTTCTGCGGCGGTTGTATGCTGATCTTCCAATCCTGATATGATCAAAACCGGACAATCAACTTTTGGGATTTTATCAATTGGGTGCAGTTGTTCCGGCTCAATACCCAGGCGCGGTTCCAGTTGCATCAGTAATAGTTGTGCCGGAATTTTAGCCAGAAATCCAAGGCGTGCAGCGACTCGATTGGTCACTGCATTTTCAATTGTTGAGTAAACGGATTCAAGGACCAGCGCATCGATTGCAAGCGGGGAGGCCAGCAATGCCGCAGCGCCACCGAGTGAAACACCGATTACACCAATTTTTTCATCGGGGTGTTGTTCTCGGGCGAAATCGACGGCAGC